>JBCCPW010000342.1:0-4565 GCA_039024735.1 Bacteroidota bacterium | reverse complement strand
GCCGAACGACATCCTCGTGCTGGGTCTGGAGGAGAAGCCCCACTCCCGCTACGAGCGCCTCTGCATCAACTCCCAGATCCCCGATCACGAGCGCCTCCGCTCGGACTCCGGCTCGTGTCCGGATTGCATCTGGGGCTGGCCAGGCTACGCTGTCCGCGAGGCGTGGCAGGGCCTCACCGGCCGAGGAGACTTCAGCGAAGGCGCCCGCGCGGCGTGGAAGATTTTCAACGAGCCCACCTTCGCGACGACCTACACCCCACGCTCCGGCGTCGTCTTCGACTCCATCGACACCGAGGCGAAGCGCATCTCATGGGATGCGATGCGCCAGCCCGCCCGCGTGCGGGCCATCCGCAAGACCGACGACGGCCGCTACGCCATCGCGTACACCGTCCCGACGGATGCGCCCGACCGCGAGCGCTACGCCCTGGCGCGGTTCGCGCACGTCGCGGTCGGCTACCCCGGCATCCGGCTCCTGCCAGATCTCCAGTCCTACCGACAGGAAACCGGCGACACGACGCGCGTCGTGAACGCCTACGAGGACCACGAGCACGTCTACGCGGAACTCGCGAAGGGCGGCGGAACAGTCGTGCTTCGCGGCTGGGGCATCGTCGCCTCGCGCATCATCCAGACGCTCTGGGAGCTGCGCCGCGACAAGAAGGTGGATGTGCAGGTGCTTCACCTCACGCGCCGCGTGGTCTCGGAAGGCAATTCGTACCGAGGCGCCAAGCGCGAGGTGGACAACAACTGGGAGTTTCAGCCCTTCAACTGGCCGAAGGCGTGCTGGGGTGGCGACCTCCGCTTCGACCTGGAGCACGCCTCCGCCGAGAAGCGAGCGGCTCTGCTCAAGGACTGGGGGGGCACCACCACCGCCGACCGCGAGGACTGGCGGCAGATGGTCGTCCAGGGCCTCCGCGAGAACTGGTATCACATCCGCGTCGGCGAGGTGGACCACGTGGAGCGCATGCCGAACGGGAAGATTCGGACCGTCGCCAAGAGCCGGTCCGATGCCTTCCAGGACCGGACCGAGTTGGACGCGGACTTCATCCTCGACTGCACCGGCCTGATCTCGGCCATCGATCACCACCCGCTGCTGAAAGACCTCGTGGAACACCACGATCTGGGCCGCAACGTCCAGGGCCGCCTGGACGTCGCCGATGACTTCGAGATCATCGGGATGCGGAATGCGCCGCGCGGCTCCGGCCGGATCTACGCCGCGGGCGTCTCCACGCTCGGCGGGCCGTACGCGCCCGTGGACAGCTTCCTCGGCCTCCAGTTCTCCGCCCAGCGCTCTGTGGACTCCATGCAGAAGGCCCGGGCTCCGCGCCTTCGTCACCTGACCGCCTCGCGCTCTCTGTCTCAGTGGATGAAGTGGGCACGAGGCAAGACCCCTGAGGGTCGCCGCGTCGGTGCCGCCCCTCGTTCCCGCCGCCCCGTTTCCGCATGACCCCCACGCTCCTCGGCCGGATTCAGTCTCGGCTCTGGCTTCTCTTCATCGTCGGCGGCGTGGTCACGCTGTTCGTCGCCTCGTGGTTCGAGTCCATTCAGTTCGGGACCTTCGGGATCCCGTTCGTGGTCCTGTTCTGGGTGGCGCTTATCGGGATCGGGTGGGACGTGATCTACGATCAGGTCCAGAAGCGCCGGTGGGACAGCGACTGGCCGCCCGCCTACCAGCTTCTCTCGGGCATCGCGGAAGGGATCCTGGCGTATCTGCTGATCAAGTCCGGTCTGCTTCCGGGCGTGCCGGAGGCGCTCCCGGGCTGGATGTTCTGGACCCACTACTCGCTCGTCTGGTTCTGGACGTTCGTCGCGTCGCAGAGCCTGATGCGTGTGCTCTTTCCGCAGTGGCGGTTCCGAGGCGGGCAGTTCGGGCGCCACCCGGCGCCGCGCCGTGGCGCCTGACCGGATGGACAGTGCCGATGTCGTGAGCCTCAGACGGCCACTGACCCGCCTCCACGGGTCTCCCCGCCGCGGTACCGAGGCGGGAGGAGACGCTTCCCGGAGTCTGCCATGATGATGGCCGACCTCGCCCTTGTCATCGGCCTTGCGTGGGCAGCGGGCGCCATCGCGAACCGCCTCGGGTACCCGCCCGTGCTGGGCGAACTGGCGGCGGGCGTGCTCTTCGGGCCGCCCGTCCTGGGGCTCGTCGGGCCGAGCGAGGCACTGACGGTCCTCGCCACCATCGGCGTGATGCTGCTGATGCTGCTCGCGGGGCTTCGCGCCAGCCCCACCGAGGTGGCGGCCCACGCCCCGAGCGCGCTGCTGCCCGCGCTCGCGGGGCTGGCCGTCCCCGCGGCCCTCGGTTACGCGGTCGTCGTGTTCGTGGCGGGGGGAACGCCCGGGCAGGGCCTCATGATGGGCACGATCCTCGGTGTGACCTCGCTCGCGACGGTCTCGCGCGTGCTCCTGGACCTGGACATGCTGACGTGGGACACCGGCCAACGGCTGATGTGCGTGGCACTGCTGGAGGTCATTCTCGTGCTCATCGCGTTCGCGGTCGTCAACGGGATCGTCGGCGGCGGCGGGGACAGCCTCGCGGTGGTACTTGGAAAGGCGGTGGCGTTCCTCGTGGGCGCGGTGCTCGTGGGGCAGGTCGCGCTGACGCGCCTCGGGCAGGCGGTGGGACGGCTGGGATTGCTCCGGGCGCCCGGCGGGATCACGTTCGCGGTGCTCCTGACGGTGGCCTTCGGTGCCGCCTCGGAGGCGGCCGGTCTCACGTTCGTCCCGGGCGCCTTCCTCGCGGGCCTGTTCCTCTCCCGCGACGCGCTCGGGGACGCGTTCGAGCCCACCGTGACCTCGGTCCGCGCCGCCGGGATCGGGTTCCTCACCCCGGTGTTCTTCTTCACTGCGGGGTTTTCTGCCGACCTGGGCGTGCTCGCCGAGGCGCCCGGACTCGTCGCGGCGGTGGCGGCGGCAGGCTTCGGCGGGAAGGCGCTCGCCGGGATCCTCGGTCTCGTGCCCATCGGGCGCTCGTGGCGCGAAGGGCTCGTGCTGGGCTTCGGGATGAACGGCCGAGGCGGGATCGACGTGATCCTCGCGGGCGCGGCCCTCGCGGGCGGCGTGATCGGCGCGGACCTGTTCACCGCCCTCGTGCTGACAACGTTCGTCGCGACGCTGCCCGTCCCGACGCTCCTCCAGTGGGGCCGACGCTGGCTCGCACCTGCCGAGGCGGCAGCGGAGGCCCAATAGCCGTGCGCTTTCCCGCCTCGGTGCCGAGACTCAGCACCGAGGCGGACCGGGTCAGTTGATGATGTCGGGCGTGACCGTGAGGACGTAGCTGCCCGTCTCGCCGGGCTCGAACGAGGTCACGAACAGGCTGTAGATGCCCGGCCCCGGAAGCGGGAAGTCGAGGATGGCATTGGGATCGCCTTCCGCAGCGTCGTCCACCTCGATGAGCACCTGTCCGTCCGGGCCGAACAGAATCAAGTAGGCGTCGAAGTCGTCCGAGATCAACTCCGCGAAGATGTAGTTGGCGGAGTTGAGTTGGAACATGTACAGGTCGGCGAACTCCCCGCCGTCCAGGATGCCGTCGCCGGGAGCGAGTTGTCCCTGCCGGATGGCAGGCTCGCCGATGCCGGTGAAGCGAAGCGCCTCGATGCGCGAGGTCGGCTGCACGCCGCCTTCGGCTGCGATCTCGGCACGAATGGCGGCCTCCGCGGCTGCGATGGCCGCGTCGAGTTGATCCGGCGGATCAGGGGGCGGCGGGTTCGGGATGACGGCCCCGCCGCCCCCGTTGTCGTCGGGCTCGATGGTGGGCGTGTTGCTCGCGATGGCGATCCCGATGACGGTTACGAGCACGAGGAGCAGCGCGCCCAGCCCGAGCACCCACTTGAGCGCCCCTGAGCCTCCGCTTCGGTCGAACTCGTTGCGGTCGGGCCGTTTGACAGAGCGCGACGTGGACTTCTTCTCGGGCAGGTCGAGCGTGACGGTTTTCGTCTCGCCCTTCGCGAGGGAAGTCCGCACCGACCGCCGCACCCCACCGAACGACATCTCGACCGTGTGCGACCCGGGCGTCACGGGCACCTCGCGGGACTCGCCCGTTCGGAGGGACGCGATGTCGCCACCGTCCACGCGGAACCGTACGTCGCGCGCAGCCTGGAGCACGAGGACGCTGCCCGCCTCGGGGGTCGGCGTGCCGCCTCCACCGAAGCCCGTCGCGCCGCCTCCCACACCGATGGTACCTCCAACGATGGTGCCTCCTGTGTCGATGATCGTGCCTCCTGTGTCGATGATCGTGCCGCCGGTGTCGATGATGGTCCCCCCGGTGTCGATGATCGTGCCGCCCCCCATGACGGTCGGGTCCCCTCCCTTCAGTGCCGTACGGAGCGCGTCGATGGACTGGGGGCGGTCCTTCGGCTGGACGGCGAGGGCCGTCGAGATGGCAGCGGAGAATGCCGGAGGCAGCGCAGGGTTGGAAAGGTGCGGCGGAGGCAGCGGCTCCCCAGCGATCCGGTCGGTGGCCTCGGGCGGCTTGCTGCCGGTCACCATCCGGTAGAGCATCGCGGCGGTGGCATACACGTCCGTCCACGGCCCCTGGTGCCCCTTGCGGCTGTACTGCTCGAAGGGCG
>JBCCPW010000341.1:0-4572 GCA_039024735.1 Bacteroidota bacterium | reverse complement strand
TCGGAGCCGATCCGAACGAGCTCATGCAGATGCTCGGCGAGTCGGGTGGGACGGCCCAGGTGGAGCAGCAGGGAGCGCCCATCAACGACGAGGCCAGCGAGTACATCCGGCGCGTCCTCGGTGAGACGGAGGATGTGTGGGAAGACCTCTACCCTGCCGCCACCGGCCTGCCGTACCGGGAGCCCGCCCTCGTGCTTTACGACCGCGTGTACCCCACGGCGTGCGGGACGGGCACCTCGGCCACGGGTCCGTTCTACTGCCCGCTCGACGAGCGCGTCTACATCGATCTCTCGTTCTTCAACCAGTTGGCGCGGATGGGCGGCACGGGAGACTTCGCGCCCGCGTACGTCATCGCGCACGAGGTGGGGCACCACATCCAGCACCTAACCGGCGTGCTGGAGCAGACGCAGCGCTACCGAGGCGACTCCCGCGTGAGCGTGGCCGTGGAGCTTCAGGCGGACTGCTACGCAGGCGTCTGGGCGCACCACGCCGACCGCCAACGCGATGTCCTGGACGAGGGCGACGTGCAGGAGGGGCTCAATGCCGCGGCGGCCGTCGGGGATGATGCCATCCGGGGCGGCGCGGTGGCGATGGACAACCTCTCGCACGGGACGAGCGAGATGCGCGCGGAGTGGTTCCTGCGCGGCTTCCGCTCAGGCGACATGCGGCAGTGCGACACGTTCCGGTGAGGGTTTCCGTCTCGGTACCGAGGCGGAGACACAATCCCACGCCTGCGACCGCACCGAGATGACCGTCGCCCTCGCGTCCCCGCCTCTCCCTCGCTCACTGGACGACGGACTCGCGCACGTCCGCCGGTGCGTCACCGAGGCGGCCCAGCGTGGCGCCGTCGTGGTGTGCTTTCCCGAGGCGTACCTCCCCGGGCTTCGCGGGATGGGCGTCGAGGTCCCGCGGTTCACCGCCGCCGACCAGGCGCGCGTGCTGGCGGAGGGGAGCGCGGTGGCGCGCGAGGCGTCCATCGGCGTGATCCTCGGGATGGAGTGGATCGCGCCAGAAGGCCATCAGATCGCCGCCGTCGTCTTCGGACCGACCGGCGACATGATGGGCGTGCAGGCCAAGACCCAACTCGACCCGACCGAGGAGGCGCACTACGTCCCCGGTACCCGCCGCGAGATGTTCGAGATCGGCGGCCTCCGGTTCGGCGTGGTCATCTGCCACGAGGGCTTCCGCTACCCCGAGACGGTCCGGTGGGCGGCGCGGCGAGGCGCGCAGGTGGTCTTCCACCCGCACATGACCGGCGGTGACCGCACAGGTCCTGACGGCACGAATCTGGGGCTCACGCGATGGGCCGATCCCGAGGCGCCCTACTACGAGAAGGCCGTGATGTGCCGCGCCCTCGAAAACACCGTCTACGTCGCGAGCGTGAACGTGGGCGTCCGCTTCCCGGAGTCGGCGACGGCCGTCGTGGACCCAGACGGCGCGCTCGTGGACCGCCTGCCGTACGGCGAGCCCGGCGTCCTCGTGGTGGACCTGGACCTCGCGCGGGCGACCGGCCATCTCGCCTCGCGCTACGCGCCCGAGCGCTACGCCTGATCCGGCCCGCCTCGGTCCCGAGGCGGAGAGAGTCTGCGTGAGAGCAGGCGTCCGGCGATCTGCTCCACCACGAGATAGAGCAGCGCCCCGACGCCCATCGCGGGAAGCCCGAGGAGGATCCCGCCGAACGCGAAGCCGTAGCCGTACGCGGTCTCGGCGCCCCACGCGGAGAGCCCCAGGAAGAGCAGGAAGCCGACCACGGCGAGGGCCCCGGCCGCCACGCCTCGGCCCAGGCTCCCGGTCACGCGCGGACGGCCGCGCCGCCAGCCCCACGCCACCGGCGCCACGAGGAGGCACAGCACGGCCCAGATCCACGCCAGCACCGGACCGAGGCGGAAGGTGAGGGGCGCTGGGTTTCGGAAGGCCACCGTCAGCACGTCGGCCGGGAGGCCGTCGAATGAGGCGGAGAGACGGTCGCCGTCGCGGGTGAGTACCGGGTCGCTCGTGGCCTCCACCCCCTCGGGAAGCAGCACCTCCACGTCCAGCCGGCCCACGCCGCCCCAGCGTCGGGCGGGCGCGAGGCTGTACGCGAACTGGTGGAGCGTGCTCGGGTGGCCGGGGTCGTCGTACTGCGCGAGGTCCACGGGGTAGGCGACGCGGATCTGGCTCTCTCCCTCGGGGATCGCGAGCCGAAACCGAACGCCGGGGGCTTAGCGGACGGTATCCTCGGGCGTGGCCCCCGGTGCCGGATCGATCCGTGTCTGGTACCTCACCGTCCCGCCCCCGATCCGGGGCGTCCGCACGGTGCCGGTGACCCAGACGGAGGGCACGAGCAGCGAGTCGGTCGCCTCGGCATCAACGCGCTGGCCGTCGATCTCGACCGAGTAGGTGAGCCCGTCGCCCGCCCCCATCGCGACCTCGCCGGTGCGGTCGTCGTAGACCTCGGCCAGTCCGAGCGCGAGGAACTCCAGCGCTACCTCGCGCGGTGTGGAGTCGTTGCGGACGGTGTAGATGGCTTCCACGGTGCGCTCGAGAAGGTCCACGCGAAGGCTCTCGTGTTCCACCACGAGCCCGGCCAGTGCGGCGGAGGGCTCCCCGATGGCATCGCCCGGACGGTACGGGTCGGCCATGTTGGCGAGAAGAACGGCCGGGACGGCGAGGACGAGGAGGGCGCCGAGCGCGAGGGAGCGGATCATGCCGCAAGATGCGCGTCTCCTGCCTCGCGAGCGATCCCCACTGTTGGGGAGGTGGGCAGCCTCCGGCTCCTGGCGCGACCTTTCGGTCTCTTCGCCTCGCGCCCCGATGACCACCGCCGACGATCTCCGCCGCCGCTCCCGCTTCCTGATGATCGCCGCCATCCTGGTGGACCTCGCGGGCGTCGCCGCTATCCTCCTTCCGGTTGTGCAGGGCGAGGACGTGATGACCACGCTGCCTCTCGCGATCATCCTGTTCGTGGTGGCCTCCGGGCTGTTCCTCGCGAGCATCCGCTCCCGGAAGCAGGCCGAGACAGCCGAGTAGACCCGCCTCGGTCCCGAGGCGGCGACCAACGCCACACCGAGGCGGAGTCAGGCGCCGAGCGTCTCGATCTCGTCGGCGGTGCCTGCGGTGGCCGTCGCCGTCTGGCGGCCGAGCGTTCGCTTCGCGAGACCGGAGAGCACCTTCCCCGCGCCGACCTCCACGAACTGCGCCGTGCCCATCGCGGCCATCCGCTCCAGGCTCTGCGCCCACCGGACGGGCGCGGTGAGCTGCTCCAGCAGCTTCGCGCGGATCGTCTCCGGGTCGGTCGTCGGCTCCGCGGTCACGTTGAGCACGACGGGCACGCGCGGCTCGGAGAGGTCCAGCGTCTCCAGCGTCGCCGCGAGGCCCTCGCGGGCGAAGGCCATGAGTGGGCTGTGGAACGCCCCGCTGACCGGGAGTGGGACCACGCGCCGGGCGCCCGCCTCGGTGGCCATCGCGCTGGCGCGCTCCACGGCCGGGCCGTCGCCCGAGATCACGATCTGGCCCGGATCGTTGTAGTTGGCGGGCACCACGACGCCTTCTCCCGCCTCGGTCGCCTCAGCGCAGACGCGGTCGAGGTCGGCGGCGTCCATCCCGAGAACGGCGGCCATCGTGCCGGGGCGCACGTCGCCCGCCTGCGCCATCAGCTCGCCTCGGCGGCGGACCGCCAGCAGGCCGTCTTCGAGGCTCATCGCGCCCATCGCGGCGAGTGCGCTCCATTCCCCGAGGCTGTGTCCGGCCGCTACGTCCGCGTCCCGACCGAGGCGGGACAGGACAGCGTGCGCGGCGAGGCTGTGGACGTAGAGCGCGGGCTGTGTGATCTCGGTCTGGCGCAGACGCTCGGCCGCGTCCTCGGCGTCGGAGAACATGATGCCCGAGAGGGCGAAGCCGAGCGCGGCATCCGCCCGGTCCACGACCTCGCGCGCCTCGGGGAAGCGTTCGGCGAGATCGGCCGCCATGCCCGCGTGTTGCGAGCCCTGTCCGGGGAAAAGAAATGCTTGCATGAGGAAGGAGTCAGGAGGGAAGGGGAAGGAGCTGGCAGACGAGAACCTCTCTCCTCAGTCCTCCTCCTTCGTTCCTTCCCCATCGTAGGCCCAGCGGAGGTGCGTGGCGCCCCAAGTGAAGCCGCCGCCGAAGGCCGCGAGGACGAGGTTGTCGCCGCGCCGAAGCTCGGGCTCCCAGTCCCAGAGGCAGAGCGGGATGGTGCCAGAGGTGGTGTTGCCGTAGCGCTCGATGTTGAGCATGACCTTCTCCATCGAGACGCCCATCCGACGGGCGGTCGCCTCGATGATGCGAAGGTTGGCCTGATGGGGCACGAGGTAGCGCACGTCGTCCGGCGCGAGGTTGCCGCGCGCCATGATCTCGGCGGCGGCGTCCGCCATGCCCTGCACGGCGCGCTTGAAGACCGAGCGGCCGTCTTGGTAGACGAAGTGCATCCTCGCCTCCACCGTTTCGTGGCTCGGGGGATGGAGGCTGCCGCCGCCCTCCATCCGAAGGTGCTCCGCTCCCGATCCGTCCGTGTAGTGCACCGTGTCGATCACGCCGTAGCCCTCGGTGTCGGCCTCCAGGAGAACGGCTCCGGCG
>JBCCPW010000340.1:0-4582 GCA_039024735.1 Bacteroidota bacterium | reverse complement strand
GGCGGGGTACGCGGGCGAAATCCGAAGGGGAGGGTGAACCCGTTTCACTCCCCCCACCCCCCATGCGCACCGCCGCTCTTCTCCTCGTTCTGTCTCTCGCCGGATGTTCGGCTGCCTCCGACGTGGTGGCCAACCTCCCCAGTCCCGCGTCTCCACCCTCCCCCTCGGCACCGGCCGTGGACATCACCGGCACCTGGGCGGGCTCTGAATGGGGCCCGATGCGCCTCGTGCAAGACACCACCGGCGCCGTCTCCGGCGACCTCGCGGACTACGACTACCGGTCGCGCATCGTCGGGACGGTCTCCGGCAACCGGCTCACCGGGTACTGGACCTCCCCGGATGGCAACTCGCCGTGTGAGACCTCGCGCGATGGCACTCGCTACCACGGCCGTATCGAGTTCACCTTCACAGGCAACCGGTTCATGGGCCGCTACAGCCTGTGCGCCGACGACCCCAACTACTTCGATCCCGACAACGACGCATCGAACGGACCGTACGTTGAGGGCGAGCGAGTCCGGTAGCGGCCCTTCGGGGCGTGCGGTAGGTTCAGACTCGCCCCTGGACCTCCGCGCGTGCCCGACAGCCAGTCTCACCCCGACCGGAACCTCGCGACTCTCCTCGCTGCCGCCCAGCGCGGCGATGCCGACGCCTCGGCCTCGCTCTTCGCCGTCACCTACGACGAACTGCGTCGGCTGGCGGGACGCGTCCGCCTCGGTCGTGCGTCCGAGACGCTCAACACGACGGCCCTGGTCCACGAGGCGTACCTCAAGCTCGCCGACGGAGTCCCCGCCGAGAGCCGCGCCCACTTCCTCGCGTTGGCTGCCAAGGCCATGCGCCACATCCTCGTGGACGAGGCCCGTCGCCGCAGCGCCGACAAACGCGGAGGAGGCGCGGAGCGCATCGAGTTGCGCGAAACGCTCCACGGCACGATGCCCGAGACGGACCTCCTCGGTCTCGACCGGGCCCTCGACCGGCTCGCCGCCGTCGATGAGCGCGCTGCGCGCGTGGTGGAGTGCCGCTTCTTCGGTGGGCTGACGGTGGAGGAGACCGCCGCCGCCCTCGATCTCTCGCCCCGCACCGTGGAGCGGTCGTGGCGCGCGGCCCGCGTCCGCCTCTTCCGCGATCTCCACGACGACCCTCCCGCCTAACCGCCCCGCCTCCCGTGACCGCTGACCGCTGGCGCCAGATCGAGGCTGTCTTCACCGAGGCGGCCGACCTCCCGCCCGACCGGCGCGAGGCGTTTCTGGACCGCGCCTGCCAGACGCCGGACGGACAGCCCGACGCGACCCTCCGTACCGAGGTGGAGGCGATGCTCGCGGCCGAGACCTCCGCCAGCGAGTACTTCGACGCCGCCTCGGTCCAGTTGGCAGAGGGCGCCGCCGGGATCACGAGCCGTCCGCCCGAGCGCGCCGGGCCGTGGCATCCGGTGGAGTTGATCGGCCGAGGCGGGATGGGCGAGGTCTACCGTGCCGAGCGCGCCGACGCGGAGGCGCCCGACGGCTTCGCGCAGACCGCCGCCTTGAAGCTCGTGCAGCCCGGCCTCGCGCCGGACCTCGTCGCGCGGTTCCACGCCGAGCGCCGCATCCTCGCGAGCCTGGACCACCCCGGCATCGCGCGGCTGCTGGACGGGGGGACGGCCAGCGACGGACGGCCCTACCTCGCGATGGAACTCGTGCACGGTGAGCCCATCACGGCCTACTGCGACCGCCACCGCCTCGGTGTGGACGAGCGGTTGGCCCTCTTCGCCCAGGTCTGCGACGCCGTCGCCTACGCGCACCAGCGCCTCGTCGTCCATCGCGACCTGAAGCCGAGCAACGTGCTCGTGGAGGACGGGGCTGGGGACGCAGGGACTCGGGACTCGGGAGTTGTTAGCCCCCATTCCCCAGTCGCCAGTCCCTCACGCGCTCCGCGCGTGAAACTCCTCGACTTCGGCGTGGCGCGGTTGCTCGATCCCGAGGCGGACGCGACCCGGACCGGGCTCCACGCCCTCACGCCGGAGTACGCCGCCCCGGAGCAGCTTCGCGGCGATCCGCCCTCCACCGCGACGGACGTGTACGCGCTCGGCGTGCTGCTCTACGAACTCCTCGCGGGACAGCGCCCGTTCCGCCTCCCCGCCCGGCTGGCCGTTGAGGCGGCCCGGGTCGTGATGGAGGAGACGCCGACGGATCCCAGCGCGGCCGTCCGCGACACGACGACGCTGCCCGGAACGCTCACGCCGGAGGCCATCGCCGAGGCGCGCGCCACGCGCCCCGACCGGCTCCAGCGCCGTCTGCGAGGCGATCTCGACCGGATCGCGCAGGTCGCCCTCCGAAAAGAGCCCGACCGCCGGTACGCCTCCGCTGCCTCGCTTGGCCAGGACATCCGCCGCCACCTCAGCGGTCTGCCTGTGGAGGCCCGCCCTGCCACGCTCGGCTACCGCCTCGGTCGCTTCGTGCGGCGGCACCGAGGCGCCGTGCTCGGCACCGCCGCGGCACTCGCCGCCGTCGTGGCCGTGGCGGGGCTCGCGTTCGACCGCGTGACCGACGAGCGCGACCGCGCCGAGCGTGCCCTCGGTCTGATGGAGACCGTCTTCCAAGAGGGCGACCCGTACCGCGACGAGGCCGCGTTCGACAGCCTCATCACCGCGCAGACCCCCCTCGGTGACGCGCTCTACGCCGCCGCCCTCCGGGTGGAGCGCGAGACCGCCGACGACCCCGATACGCGGCACCGGCTCCTCGGCGCGCTCACCGGAGCGGTCGTCTCCGATTCTCTTCGGCGCGATCTCCACGAGCGCCGCCTCCGCCTCGCGGAGGAAGCCTTCGGTCCCGACGACCGGCGCACCGCTGAGGCGACCGGCGCGCTCGGGTACTACCTCAGTGAGACCGCTCGCGACAGCCTGGATCTCGCCCGCGCGGAGTCGCTGCTTCGCCGTGCCCTCGCGCTGACAGAAGCCGCGAGCGGGCCGGACGCGCAAGAGACGGGCGGTGCGCTCGTCACCCTCGCGACGCACCTCAAAGACACCGGGGCCGCCGAGGAGGCCGAGGGGCTGGCGCGGCGTGGCGTCGAGATCGCGAGGCGGCACCAGCCGGAGGCGCGCACGAGCCTGGAGACCGCGCTGATGATCCACGGCCTCACGCTCAAAAACATGGGCGATGCCGAGGGCGCGTATCGGGCTGCGAAGGAATCGGTCGAGATCGCGCGCGAGGTGCGGGGCGAGGGCGGCGCCAACCTCGTCTCGGTCCTCGCCAACGCCGCGCTGGCGGCGGAGGCCGCCGACAAACCCGACGAGGCGCTGGCCTACCACGAGGAGGCCACTCGGCTCGCGGTCCAAAACTTTGGTGCGGCCGACCCGACGACCCTCACGGTCCGCATGAACCTCGCGACGGCGCTCCAGCAAGCGGAGCGCTACACCGAGGCGGAGCGCGAGCATCGCGAGATCCTCGCTGTCCGCCTCGCCGCCACAGACGGCACGCCGACGTTCGACGTGGCCGCGTCCTACAACCAACTCGGCAACGTCCTCCGCGACGACGGCCGCCTCGGTGCCGCCTCGGAGGCCTATCGCCAGGCTGCCGAGGCGTTCGACGCTGTCCTGCCGCAGAGCCACCCGGTTCGCGCGATCCCGTACGTCAACCTCGCGAAGCTGGACGCGGAGCGCGGCGCCTTCGCCGAGGCCGAGCGCTACGCCCGCGAGGCCGTCCGGCTCGCGGCTCTCTCGTTCCCCGAAGACGACCCGATGCAGGGCCACGCTCGTGCCCGCCTCGGTCGCGCGCTGCTCGCGCAAAACCGCCCGGGCGGACGCCCCCAGCTGGAAGCCGGTCTCCAGATCCTCCGTCAGCGTCCCGAGGCGGATCCCGAGGCGCTCGCCGAGGCTGAGGGCTGGCTCACGGACCCGCGCTGACGTCTCCGCCTCGGTGCCGAGGCGGGTGGTCTGAGGAGCATCACTGTCAGCACGATGCCGTTTCGTCCACAGGCGCGGTGCCCCGCACGTAAATGGTCCCCGGGTCGAAATCGTGCCCATTCGGCCATGTGACGGTACCGTCTACCACCCGGACCTGGGCGAAGTAGTGCGGGTCCTCAAGTTGACGGAAAAAGTCGCTCTGCAGGTAGGGGCGGATGTCAAAGAGACGCTCCTCCCCACTCTCAAAGCAGACGTGGAGAATTCCCGGACCGTGGACCGTGGCTCTGGTGATACGGTGCACCATGGCTATCGAAGAGGGTCAATCTTGAAGACGGGCTGCCCACTCACAGCCAACTCCCAGTTGGCCTCCAACTCCTCGGCGTGGATCTCCATCCACGCCTGCGCCAGCTTGAGCTTACGTCGTGGCAGGGAGCCGTCCAACACCTGACCATCCGGGATGCGGAGGACGGCTTCTTCCCCCTGATACTTCACGTGGATGTGAGGTTCGTGGTGCTGGCCCTCGTCGAAGAAGTAGAGATAGACGACGAGGCCGTAGAAGAAGGAAATCGCGGGCATCGGAGCGGGGAGGAACCCCCGAACGTACGGAGGGCTGGCTCACGGACCCGCGCTGACGTCTCCGCCTCGGTACCGAGGCGGAGCAGCCACCGAGGCGGAGCAGCCACCGAGGCGGAGCAGCCACCGAGG
>JBCCPW010000339.1:0-4594 GCA_039024735.1 Bacteroidota bacterium | reverse complement strand
CTGCTTCTCCGCCTCGGCACCGAGGCGGAAGACGGCACACCCCCCGCCGCTCTCGTGGTGCCTCACTCGCACGGCACGGGGGCGTGTCGTCGCCCGTGATGCGGCAAACGGGCCGTCCCCCCTTGCCACGCGAGGGGGGACAGGCCGAGCGCCGCGAGGCCAGGGGGGTGCAGCCAGCCGACCGCTGGCTTCCCCGCCTCGGCACCGAGGCGGAGGACCGAGGCGGACCGCCTCGATGCCCGTCCGTCAGTCTCCGGAACCGGGCGCAGAAGGCAGCCCGCGCGCGGCCACCAGCAGCGCCCCGGCGCACACCGCCACCACCACAAACCCGAGGCGGTAGCCCTCCTCGGGCGCCGCAGCCGACGCCGCGAGAGCCGCCAGCACCGACGCCCCGACGAGCTGGCCCGTGCTCAGGAAAATCGTCGAGAGGCCCTGCGCCACGGCGCGCTCGTCACGGCCCGCCTCGGCGAGGAGGATGTAGCTCAACGACGACCCCAGAATGCCAGAGAGCCCCAGCCCCACCACGACCGTCCCCGCGATGTGGATGCCGAGCGACGGAGCCACCGCCACCACGCCCATCCCGACGGTCAGCAGAGCCGCCGCCACCGTCACGACCGTTCGCGCACCGATGCGGTCGAGCAAGCGGCCCGCGACGGGCGCACCCACCGCGACGCCCGCCACCAACGGCAGCAGGAGGTACGACGCGGTGGACTCCTCCACCCTGAACGCCACGACGGCGTAGTCGGAGAGCAGCACGAACGTCGCCTCCACGATTCCAGCCCCGACGGCCAGGAGGCAGGCGACCTGAACCGGTCGGCGCGCCACGAGGCCCGGACGGAGCAACGGCGACGCCGCTCGGCGCTCCACCATCACCAGGACCGGCACCAGCACCGCCGCGAGGGCGAGCGGCCCCCACACGGCGACACGCGTCAGGCTCGCCCCGATGCCGGACGCGTCGAGGCCGCTCAGCCCCACGACCAGCGACCCGAGGAGCATCGCGAGGATCAGCGTCCCGGCGGCATCGAAGGGGCGCGGCTCCGGGGCACGGGACTCGGGGAGCTTTCGCGCCGAGACCCACCACACGAACGCGGCCAGCGGGAGCGTCAGAGCGAAGAGCCACCGCCACGTCGCGAGGGCCAGCACGATGCCTCCGAGCGCGGGACCGATGAGGAACGCCACCCCGAAGACCGAGCCAAGCAGTCCCACGGCCCGGCCTCGCCGCTCCGGCGGGAAGGCATCGCCGATCACGGCCGTCGCGACGGGGAAGATGCCCGAGGCGCCGATCCCCTGCACCACGCGGCCCGCGAGCAACACCCCGAACGACGGAGCCGAGGCCACCACCACCGTTCCCACAGCGAACGTCGCGATGCACGCGAGATAGACCCGCCGACGCCCGATGCGGTCGGCCAGTACCGAGGTGACGGGAAGGCCGGTGAGGTTCGCCAGCACGAACGCCGTGAACGTCCACGCGACCGCGCGCTCGCTGAGGGCGAACGCCTCGCGCAGCGCCGGGAGCGCAGGCCCCACGATGGCAATGTCGAGGGCCGCGAGGAGCGTGCCGAGGAAGAGGACCCCGAGGAGGCGGGGCGGCGGGGCGGTGGGGGTGGTCATCAGGCGGCGAGCCGCAGGCGAAGCGCGAGTCTACACCTACCGCCGCCGCCCCGATGGGCAAGACCGTGCGAGGCTGTCCGCCTCGGTTGTGCGGTGGATCCCCCTACATCGGCACCGAGGCGGGCTCTCCCGGAGCGGTCCGCCGGAGGCTGGATCTGCGGCACCCGTGGGCACCGAGGCGGGGGATCGGCCGACCGCGTCGTGCTTCTCCGGCGCTCTGCCCTAGACTGTCCGCAGTCCTCCGGTTCTGGATTCCTGCCACGAGCAACCATATCCGTGGCTTAATGGGGGCGCTCTTCTCTCCTGCCGATACCTGCTCCCCACCCCGGCCCCTCATGCCTCGTTTTCGGCTCTATCGGTCCATTGCTGACGCCCTTCCTCGCGTCTCGTACGTCGGAAAGCTCTCGCTCGTCGCGTTCGTTGGCGTCCACGTACCCCTTCTGCTGACGCTGGTCTATGTCGCTGTCACCTCAACGGGATGGGAGGCCACGGGTCCTCTCCTCGTCGCGCTTCTCACCGCGACGCTCGCTGGCACAGCCGTCACCCTCGGTGCCCTTGTCGCACTCACACGCCCCATCTCCGCAGTTGCCGATGCGCTCGATGCGTACGCCGCAGACGGCACCCTCCCGATGCTGCCCGCGACCTACACCGACGAGGTGGGGCGCCTGATGGCCCAAACGCAGGCCACGCTGGTCCAGATCGACAACCTCCTCGCGTTCCGGGATCGACTGCTCGGGGTTCTCTCACACGATGGGCGGAACGCCGTGAGCTCGGTTCGGCTCGCGCTCGGGATGCTTCAGGACGAGATCGACGACGCGAGCAGCGCCGGTGAACTGGCCGACCTCGCGGACCGCAGCGCAGCGCATCTCGAGGACCTCCTCGGTGACCTTCTGGATGTGGCCCGGCATTCCCGTCACGAGATGAGCGTGGAGGCCACGCCTGTCGATCTCTCTGTGCTCGTGCGCGAGGTGGATGCCGAGGTTCGTCCTCGGGCCGAAGCGAAGGGCGTGGCTCTCTCTGTCGCACTCCCGCAGGACGTGCCGCCCGTTCACGCCGACGCGGTCAAGCTCCGGCAGGCCATGGCCAACCTCGCGCACAACGCGGTGAAGTTCACCGAGGCGGGCGGGCGCGTCACACTCTCGGCGGGGCCGCATGGCGCGAACGAGGCCCGCATCTCAGTGGAAGACACGGGGATCGGGATGGATCCGACGAAAGCGGCTACTCTCTTCGAGCCATTCAGCGAGGAGCGACGGCGGGGCACGGACGGCGAGCCCGGCACCGGCCTGGGCCTCTGGATCGTGAAGACCTTCACGGAGATGCACGGCGGGCACGTCCGCCTCCACTCTGCTGTCGGCGAGGGCACCCGCATCACGCTGACGATCCCGCGCGAGCCTGCGCCTGAGCCGGTGCCCCTCACCCTCGCCTGACGCCACCGCACCGCGAGAGCACCATCAGAGCGCCGCGAAGGCAGAACGGAAGGCTTCATCGGCGGCGGCGAGGACTTCCGGCGTGTGCGCACTCGACGTGAAGCACGCCTCGAAGGGGGACGGCGGGAGGTACACGCCGCGCTCCAGCAAGAGCCCGTGGAGCCTCGCGAAGGCCGCTTTGTCGCTCGTGGCCGCGCTCGCGTAGTCCGTGACCGGGTGCTCGTTGAGGAAGAAGCCGAACATGGCGCCCTGCGCGTCGGCCTGGACCGGGACCCCCGCCGCCTCGGCGGCGCTGCGGATGGAGGCGACGGTCTGGAGGGCGGCGTTCGAGGCCTGCTCCCACGCGTCGGAGGCGTAGACCTCTCGGAGAGTCGCGAGCCCGGCCGCCATTGCGAGGGGGTTGCCGGAGAGCGTCCCGGCCTGGTAGACCGGCCCCTCCGGCGCCATCAGCTTCATCACCTCAGCCGCGCCACCGTAGGCGCCCACGGGAAGGCCGCCACCGATCACCTTGCCGAGGATGGTCACGTCCGGCGTGACGCCAAAGAGCGCCTGCGCGCCGCCCGGATGCACACGGAAACCGACCATGACCTCGTCGAACACCAACAGGGCGCCGTGCTCTCGACTGATCTCGCGAAGGAACTCTAGGAAGCCGTCGCGGGGCCGGACGAAGCCCATGTTGCCCGCGATGGGCTCCGCGAGAACCGCTGCGATCTCGTCGCCCTCACGCTCGAAGACCTCGCGCATGGCCGCCTCGTCGTTGAACGGGACGACGAGCGTGTCGGCGGTGACCGCCGCCGGGACGCCGGGCGAGTCCGGCAGGCCGAGGGTCGCGACGCCGCTGCCTGCCTTCGCGAGGAGGAGGTCCGCGTGGCCGTGGTAGTGGCCGTCGAACTTGACCACTTTGTTGCGGCCGGTGAAGGCGCGTGCGGCGCGTACGGCGCTCATCGCGCCCTCCGTCCCGGAGTTGACGAACCGCAGCCGCTCCATGCTCGGGTAGATGCCCTGGATGGTCTCGGCGAGGTCCACCTCCAGCGGGCTCGGGGCGCCGTAGCTGCTCCCCTTCTGCACCTGCTCCGCGACGGCCCTCGTGACGACCTCGGGCGCGTGGCCGAGCAGCAGCGGCCCGAACGAGAGCACGTAGTCGATATAGCGGTTGCCGTCCACATCGACGAGATACGCCCCCTCGCCGCGCTCGATAAATCGCGGCACGCCGCCGACAGATTTGAACGCGCGGACGGGTGAGGAGACGCCGCCCGGCATGAGGTGCTGGGCGTCGGCGAAGAGCTGTTCGGAGCGGGCGGTGATTGGTTCCGTCGTGGTCATGTTGTGGGAATCAGAGTCAGAAGCTGGTCGGCGGTTCGCTCTGCCTCGGCGATCACGTCGGGCAGGCCGACGCCCCGGAGCGAAGCGCCCGTCAGCGCGAGGCCCGGGTGATGTGCGAGGGCGCGGTCGAGCGCCGCGAGGCGGTCGGGGTGGCCGAGCGTGTAGCGCGGCTGCGCCCGGGTCCACCGCTGGACCGCGGTCCAGACCGGGTCGGCCGTGAGCCCGACGTGCTG
>JBCCPW010000338.1:0-4609 GCA_039024735.1 Bacteroidota bacterium | reverse complement strand
GGAGGACACGACGGGAATGCCGAACATGGTGAACGTCAGGCCCTCCTGGGGCTTGAGGAGATCCCGGAGCCGCGCGTTTTCCAGGCGCCGCGAGGAATCGGCGAGGGCTTCGAGGCTGTCCAGCGGGACGAGCGAGCGCGGCAGGCGGTACACGTCCGTGCCCGCGTAGACGGCGCGGGGGTTCCGGTAGCGCGTGCGGATCGTTAGGTCGGATCCTCTCGCACCGAGGCGGTGCGGCCCGATGAGCGACAGCTGCCGGAAGCGGACGGGCGGGATGTCGTACCCCGGGACGCCCGCGTCCAGGGTGCCCTCGCGGCGGTAGACCGTCGGAAGCCAGAGCGAGTCGCGGAGGCGGGTGCCGCCCCAGATTGATTCGTACTCCCAGTGGTGCTCCGCGTCGAAGCCCTGCACCGAACTCCCGCTCGGCCCGAAGGGCGCGCGGAGGTTCGCCTCGGCGACGACGAACAGCGAGTCCACGACGCGGATGCGCCCGGCGAGGAGGCCCTGCCGCCTCGGGATGACGGCCAGTTCGAGGAAGCGCATCCCGTCCCGTTCCACGGTCTCACCGAGGCGGAAGGCGTAGGCCGAGATCGCGTCCGGGTGGCCCGGCCCCATCACGCGGCGGCCGTCCAGCCAGAGCCAGTCCTCGAAGAGCACGTCCGGGATCGGCCCGGTGTCGGCCCAGCGGAACGGCCCGCCATCCGGGCGCCGCCGCCTCGCGACGACCTCCTCGCGGGCGCCGACGACCGGCCGCCACGCCACGGTCGAGAGCTGCTCGGTGAGGCGAATGGGCACCGGCCGCACGTCCAGCCAGCCATCGCGCAGGTGCAGCATCCGCGTGTACGCCTCGGCGGAGTATCCCCCCATGGCGCCCATGAGCACGCGTTTTCGCGCGAGGACGCGCCGCCAGATGCGCTCGCCCGGTGGCTCGGCGCTGACGGCCACCTCGCCGAGGATGTACGGCGCGATGGAGAGCCCGACCGTCCGCCGGATTACGCCCGCCTCGACGTCGCTCGGGCGGAGCGAGAGCCGCGCCGGAGCGTAGCCCACAAACCGGACGATGACCTCGGTGGGGAGCGCGTCCAGCGGCAGCGTGAGTCGTCCGTCGGCGTCGGCGGCGTCTCCCTGCGTGGTGCCTTCGATCTGGGCCGTCGCGCCGGGCAGCGGGTCGCCCGTCTCGGCGTCCACGACGGTCGCCTCCAGGCGAAGCGGCTGGGCCGAGGCGGGAGCGAGGAGGGCGGCGAGCGCCAGGAGCGGGAGGAGACGGGCCACGCGAGCGGGGGAGGGGCGCGAGGTCAACGCCGCGCGGGTCGGCTTCGTGCCGAGAGGGTCCGCCTCGGTGCAGCCCGCCTCGGTGCAGGTGATCCCACCACCGAGGCGGGGAGAAGGAGCGCCCGTCTTGCCACACCCCCCTGCCCGTCGCTGCGCTCCGGTCTGTCCCCCTCGCGCTGCAAGCAGGGACGGCCAGTTCCCGACATCACGGGCGAAGACAAGCCCCCATTGCTCCGCGAGGGGGGCGGCCGCGACAGCGATGGGGGGTGTGCGATGCGTCCCGCCTCTGTGCCGTCGGCCTCAGCACCGAGGCGGAACGGGTCAGCCGCTCTGCCACGGTGGATCCGTCTTGCCGAGGAACGCCGCCACGCCCGCGCGGCAGTCGTCGGTGGCGCGGGCGAGCGCGTTGAGTCGGACCGCGTGCGAGAGTCCTTCGGCCCAGCCCATCCCGTGCACGTCCAGCAGTAGCCGCTTCGTCAGCGCGACGGCCGTGCCGCTGGTCTCCGTCGCGAGGGCGCGGCAGAGGGCGTCCGTCTCGGCGTCGAGGTCGGCGGCGGGCACGGCGCGGGTCACGAGGCCCATCGCGGCCGCCTCCGAGGCGGAGAGCAGGCGGCCGGTCAGCATCAGATCGCGGAGGGCGGCGTCGCCCAGCTTCCGCCGCGCGATGACCGCCACAATCGCGGGCACGAACCCGATGCGCACCTCGGTGAAGCCCAGTTTCGCATGATCGGCCACGAGCGAGATGTCGCAGGCGGCGGCCAGCCCGCAGCCGCCCGCGATGGCGTGCCCGTTGACCTTCGCGACGATCGGCTTGGGGTGCCGCGCGATGGCGTCGAAGAGGCCCGCGAGTCGGTCGGAGTCGGCGAGGTTAGCCTCGGCGCTGGCGCTCTGCAGGGCCTGGAGCGCCGCGAGATCGGCCCCGGCGGAGAAGGCCGTCCCGCTGCCCGTCAGCACGATCGCGCGGAGGCCATCGTCGGTCGCGGCCTCGGCGAGAGCATCCGTCAGCGCACCGACGATCTCGGCGTTGAGCGCGTTGCGGACCTCGGGCCGGTCGAGCGTGAGGGTGAGGACGGCGCCGTCGCGCGAGGTCTGGAGCATGGGAGACGGGAGACGGGAGACAGGGAAGATCGCCCCGTAGACTCTCCGCCTCGGTGGGCCCGTGGAGCTACCGAGGGCTCTCGCATGCTACTTGACCCTCAAACCGTCATTCCCGCGAAGGCGCTGGTAGGGGTAGGCTTTCACAATCCAGCACCTCTTCCCCCACACCGTCATTCCGGCCGAAGAGCCGGAATCCAGAGTATCGGGAAGGCCTCGCACGACGACCGCCAGTGCCTCGGACGGGCGCTCCAGGTGGGGCCGCTTCCTCCCTGAAGCACTCCCGCGAGGAGGCGCGATCTCTGCTCATCACTCTGGGTTCCCGCGTTCGCGGGAATGACGCTGTATGGGGCGCAGGAGGCGAATGGGCCGCCCTTTCGTGAAGACCTACCCCTGACAGCGAAAAGGCGGGAATCCATGCGGAAGGGTTGCGATTTGGACAGCCGGATGCTGCCGCGGAGGCCGCCGGATGGATCCCGTGGACGAGTATGCGATAGTCCCGTGGAGCGACCGAGGCGGGCAGTGCGTCCCTTCGGCCGAGGCGTACAGAGGCTTGTGTGCGCGAGGCGTGTACGGGACACAGGAGGGGCGAGGGGCCGGATGCCTCGGCTCGCTGGCGCTCGCTCGGAACGACACACTCGTTTCGTGCCCGCCTCGGTACCGAGGCGGGAGCGGTGCGTCCGTTCAGGCGCGTTGCGCCTATTGGCCTCGTTCCATGGACTGCGTCCCCGCCGCCTCGGCGAGGAAGAGGTACAGCGGCCACAACGCCTCCTGCTCCTCGATGGCCTGCGCGACGAGCCGTGGCCCGAGCGCGTCCATCTCTTCGCGCTGGATCCGCCGCATGACCCAGATGCCCTTCGCGCGATGGATCCCTTCCGGGAGGGCGCCCAATTCGTCCTCGAACTCGGGGTGCCCCTCCGGCTTGGTCACGTGCGGCGCGAATGCCAGCCGATAGCCTCGCGCGAGGAGGCCGTTCAGGAGGCTCAGCGCCTCGGTGGGCTCGTCGGCCAGGCGCTGGCGGGCGGCGCGGAAGAGGTCCTTCGAGTACTCGCCGATGTAGAGGCCCCAGCGGAAGGCGTCGGGGTGGACAGCGTGGCTGAGTTGAACGTCGGTGAGGCGCTTCCGGGGCGGACGGTAGAAGCTCATCCACAGATGCGAGTGCGAGCCGCCCGCGCCGAAGTCGTTCTTGAGGATGCGCGAGAAGACGTTGCGCTCGGTCTCGAACGGGAGGCCGTTGGGGAGCACCCAGTTGAGCACGAGGTCGTCCCGGTAGCGCTTGAAGGGCGCCGTGATGGCACGCGTGAGGACCTCCTTTTCCTTCCGGTAGCGCTCGATGTGGGGCTCGGTGCGAAGCCGCGCGAGGGCATCCAGTCCCTCAGCGGGGAAGCCCTCGAAGCTCAGCGCCAGCGGCTCGGGGCGCACAAACGGCGGGCGCGCGGTGGGTACGGGCGGGAGGTCGGGCGTCATCGTCTCGGGTGGTCGGACGGACGGTACCGGCGGGCCGCGACGGCGTTCGATTCCTGCTCCGCCTTCACGCCGACTCTGCCCGCCTCGGTGTCTTCGCGGCAGCACCGAGGCGGGAGAGTTCAGCGCTCCGTGGGGTAGTAAGACCCCGAGATTGTACCGTAAGTCGGTGAACAGCAGTCTCCGTAGTCCGCATAGTAGACACGCTTCACGGAGTACATATCCATTGTAATAATAGGGGGTTCATAGCAGCAGGCTAGTCTGCACGAATCCCAATACAAGATCGGTTCTAGAGCAGTGTCCAGCATCCGTGTACGACCACTCGACACCTCAACGTCGACGATCTCCTGCGTTTCCAGCCCTGCGAAGAAGAACTGCACGGTGTACGTCCCGGCAGGGATCCCGCGGATGATGTAACGGCCGTCGATGTCGGTGGCGGCGCCGCGTTGGATCTCGGGGAGGAAGACGTTGGCGCCAACTAGCGTCTCGCCGGTTTCGGCATAGGTGACGGTGCCCGCCAGGATGCCAGCGTTCTGGGCGAGGGACGCGGGCGCGAGGCACACAACCAGAAAGAGGAGATTCATACAGCGCATAATAGGGGCATACGGCTCTGCTTGGACGAACCGAAATAGACCGCGCATCCGCCTTCGAGATCAGATGGCAGTTCACGAGGAAGGGCGCAGAGAGTGCCTTTCGCGCGTGACGGATGCGCGGTCTATTTCGGTTCGTCCAAGCAGAGCCGTATGCCCCCGTTATGCGCTGCATGAATCTCCTCTTT
>JBCCPW010000337.1:0-4616 GCA_039024735.1 Bacteroidota bacterium | reverse complement strand
CGAGACCGCGCCGCCGCCGGGATGCCACCCACGCACTACATCGGCGAGAGGCGAATCGGGAGCCTCCAGATCGACCCGACCGAGCGGTTCGTCGCGTTCACGCTCTCCACGCCGACCTCGCGCGCGACGACGAGCATGTCGGACTACGTGACCGAGAGCGCATACGTGGAGGACATCACGGCCCGCGCGAAGGTGGGCACGGACCGGACGACCTCCACGCTGCACGTCCAAGACCTCGCGCGTGACACCGTCCTGGCCGTGGACCTGATGGCGCTGCCCGGCGCCACCGAGGCGGCGGATTTCCTTCGCGAGACCGGGCAGACGACCGACTCCACACGCCAGCTGTTCGCCATCGCGCCGGACTGGAGCCCGTACGGACGGTTCGCCGTGGTTGAGGTCCGCACGGTGGACAACAAGGACCGCTGGCTCGCCCGCCTCGATCCCGCCTCGGCGACCCTCACAAGTCTCCACCACGACCGCGACGAGGCCTGGATCGCCGGGCCGGGCATCTCGTGGTGGGGCGGCGGCAGCGCAGGCGGCTGGCTCCCGGACGGCACGACCTACTGGTTCCAGAGCGAGCGGAGCGGCTGGAGCCACCTCTACACCGTGAACGTGGACACCGGCGAGGTCCGGCAACTCACCGACGGCGCCTTTGAGGTGAGCAGCCCGCAGATCACGCGCGATGGCACCGCGTGGATCTTCCAGTCCTCCGAAGGCGACCTCGCGCAGCGGCACGTCTACCGGATGCCCCTCGATGGCGGCGACCGCACCCGCCTGACGCGCCTCACCGGCCGCCACGATTTCGCGCTCTCCCCGGACGGCCAGACCCTCGCGCTCCTCTCCTCCCGCGCCAACCGACCGCCCGAGGTGTTCGTCCGCTCCGCTCGGCCCACGGACGGGCCACGGCAAGCACCCATCGTGCAGATCACCGACTCGGTGACGGACGAGTGGCGGGCCTATCCCTGGCGCGATGCCGAAATCGTCCTGTTTCCAGCCAGCGACGGTGCGGAGGTGCCTGCGCGGATCTACCGACCGGAGAACCCGAATGGCGCGGCGGTCTTCTTCGTCCACGGCGCGGGTTACCTCCAGAACGCCCACAAGTGGTGGAGCAGCTACTTCCGCGAGTACCAGTTCCACAACCTCCTGGCGGACGCGGGCTACCTCGTCCTGGACATCGACTACCGCGCCTCGGCAGGCTACGGGCGCGACTGGCGGACCGCCGTCTACCGCCACATGGGCGGGCGCGACCTCCAGGACTACGTGGACGCCTCCGAGTGGGTCGGGCATGAGTTCGGCATCGACCCGGAGCGCATCGCGATCTACGGCGGCTCCTACGGCGGCTTCCTCACGCTGATGGCGCTCTTCACCGAGGCGGAGCACTTCGGCGCAGGGGCGGCGCTCCGCTCCGTGACCGACTGGGCGCACTACAACGACACGTACACGCGCAACATCCTCAACACGCCCGCGGAGGATCCGGAGGCGTTCGAGCGATCCTCGCCCATCGAGTTCGCTGAGGGCCTGGAGGATCCGCTCCTGATGACGCACGGCCTCGTGGATGACAACGTGCAGCCGCAGGACATCTTCCGGCTGTCGCAACGGCTCATCGAACTCGGCAAGCGCGACTGGGAACTCGCCATCGCGCCGGTTGAGCCCCACGGCTACCGTGAGCCGACCTCGTGGGCGGACAAGCTGCACCGGATCTACGACCTGATCCAGCGGACCGTCGGCCCGGACGCGCCCGACGACGAGACCGGGGGTTGACGCGCCCGCCTCGGTGCCGAGGCGGAGATACCAAGGCGGACCGCACGATTAAGGTCTGGACCCACCAGCCGGGACCTCCTCAAGACTGGGGAGGCGCCCCCATCACTCCCGTGCGTCCATGAACGCGACGCCGACTGCCCCAGGCGTCCTCTTCCGCTCCTCGTCTGCCCGCCATGCGCCCCCTCCTGATCCTGACCCTTCTGGTGGCACCGATGCTCGCATCGGCACAGACCAACCGACCGGGACACTCACTCCCACCCTCTGACGAACACGCTGCCCATTCGGTGATCGTGCTCCACGACGACGGAAGCGAGTGGGGGCTGGAAGACGACGTTGACGTCCGAGCTGGCCTCATCATCGGTGCCTCCGTCTTCGCCCTCGTGTACGGACTGGCGACCCTCGAAGGCACACCCCAGACGCAAGCCCTGCTCTTGGCAGGGGTATGCGGGATCTCTGCAGGACTGGGTGGCTGCGCCGCGCTGGAGGATGAGGCGCCCCCAGGGCTTCGAGAAGAGGACCGACAACGGGCAGCAACGGCTGCACGCGACGCAGGCGCCGATCATGCGGTGCTGCGGCGCCTCGTGCAGGCACCGGTGGGCGTCGGCCAAACACCCGGAGAGGTCCGGCTGGAAGCCGTCGTCGTCGACGCCTCTACGGGGCGCCTCGTCCGACTCGGGGACGACCCGCTTGGGGTTGAGGCGGTGCTCTCCGCACCCGTCGGGGACGATCTGGACGCGGCCACCACCGCGCTCCTCCGCCGCGTGTCCGAGCGCCTCTCGGGCCAGACGCAGGCCGAGAGGTAAACGCACCGCCGCGAGTAAGCGTGAACCGTGCTCCCGCCTCGGTGCCGAGGCGGAGACACCGAGGCGGAGCTACCCCACTCGCGCGAACCCGAGCGACCGGGGCGCCGTCCGCGCGAAGTGTAACCGGGCACTCGCGTGCTCGTCGGCGCGAAGCTCAGGGTCGGTCTCCGCGAGCCGAAACGCAGCCTCGCGGGCCTCCCCGAGGATCTCTTGGTCCCGCACCACGTCGCCGATCTTGAGGTCCGGCAGGCCGGACTGGCGCGTCCCGAAGAAGTCGCCTGCGCCTCGGATCTGGAGGTCCACCTCGGAGATCACGAAGCCGTCCGTCGTGTCCACCATCGCTTGGAGGCGTTCCTTCGCCTCGGCGGATTGCTTGTAGTCGGCCATGAGGAAGCAGTAGCTCTGATCGCCGCCTCGGCCGACGCGTCCGCGAAGCTGGTGCAACTGCGCGAGGCCGAACCGCTCGGCGTGCTCAATGACCATCACCGTCGCGTTGGGCACGTCCACACCCACCTCGATGACCGTCGTGGCGACGAGGATGTCCGTCTCGCCGCTCTTGAAGCGGTCCATCGCCTCCTCCTTCTCGTAGGCGAACTGGCGGCCGTGCACGAGATCCACGCGGTACGGCCGGAAGCGCGTCATCAACTCCGACGCGCCGTTCTCGGCATCCTTCAGGTCCAATTTCTCGGACTCCTCCACGAGGGGGTAGACCACGTATGCCTGCCGCCCCTCGCGAAGCTCCTCCTTCAGGAAGGCGTACATGTCCTCGCGCCGCTTCTCGGTGTAGAGCCGCGTCTCGATGGGCTTCCGCCCGGCGGGCATCTCGTCCATCACGGTCACGTCGAGGTCGCCGTAGACAGTCATTGCGAGGGAGCGCGGGATAGGGGTGGCCGTCATCATGAGCACGTGCGGACGCGCGCCCTTGCGGAACATCCGCGCGCGCTGCACCACGCCGAAGCGGTGCTGCTCGTCCACCACCGCGAGACCGAGGCGGGCGAACTCGACCTTGTCCTCGATCACCGCGTGGGTCCCGACGACCACGTTCGCAGTACCGTCCGCGATCTCGGCGAGGATCTCCTCGCGCAGCTTCTTCCGCTGCCCGCCGATGAGCAGCCGGACCTCCACGCCGAGGGGCTCCAGGTACGTCTTGAGGTTCGCGTAGTGCTGCTCCGTCAGGATCTCGGTCGGCGCCATGAAGGCCGCCTGGTAGCCCGCGTCCACGGCCATCAGCATCGCGGCCACCCCGACGACCGTCTTGCCGGAGCCCACGTCGCCCTGCACGAGGCGGTTCATCTGGTGCTCGCTCTGGGTGTCCGCCGCCACGTGCCGGAGCGCCTTCTGCTGTGCTCCGGTCAACTCGAAGGGCAGCACCTCGTCCACGAACGCGCGCGTGAGATCGCCGAGACCACCGAGGCGGGTGCCGGGCTCGCGCTGCTGGCGCCCCTTGGTCAGCGCGAGGAGCAACTGGAGGAAGAAGAACTCCTCGAACTTCAGCCGCCGCACCGCCCGACCCAACTCGTCCCGCGACTTCGGGAAGTGGACCGCCCGCAGCGCGACGTTCCCCGCGATGAGGTCGTGCTCGGCCCGGACCGCCTCGGGGAGCACCTCGGGGATGGCGAGGCCGTGCTCCTTGATGAGGGTGTAGATGAGGCGCCGGAACTGGCGGCTCGTGAGGCCGACCTTTTCGAGCGCGGCCGTGCCGGGGTACAGCGGGATGATGCGGCCGGTGTCGAGCGCTGCCTTCGCGTCGTCCAGCTTGTCGAAGTCGGGGTGAGCCATCGAGAAGGTGGAGCCATACTTCTCGGTCTTGCCGTGGAGCGCGAGGCGATTGCCTTTGCGGAACTGCCGCCCGATGTAGTGCCCGCCTCGGAACCAGACAGCCTTCATCGTGCCGCCGCTGCGGTCCATGATGCGAAGCTCGAAGCGCGTCTTCCGGCCCTGGCCCACCTGGCTCTTGCTCGTCACCTCGCCCACGACGGTCACCGGCTCGGTGGTGCCCTCCACGAGTTGCCGGATGGGCGTGATGGTGCTCCGGTCCAGGTAGCGGCGCGG
>JBCCPW010000336.1:0-4624 GCA_039024735.1 Bacteroidota bacterium | reverse complement strand
GCGAGCGCCTTCGCCTTGTTGTTGGGGTACGTGACGCTTCGGATGTACGGGAAGAGGTCCTCCGCCTCGGCCGTCGCCATCGCCTCGGGCGTGGGGTACGCGTCGAAGAGCGGAGGCGTGACCTGGTTGACCCGCTCATCGGTGCACTGCGCCGAGAGGATCACCGCGACGAGAAGCTGGAACTCACTCCCGAAGGACAGTTCGGTCTCGGCGCGAGGGATCCGTTCACGAAGGCGCGTGAGTACGAAACGGGCTTTTTCCTTCCGGCTCATGGATCGGGTGGCAGAGACTCGGGTCGGTCCGCCTCGGTAGCGATGGGGAGGCGTTGTGCAGCACCGAGGCGGGCATCGCGTCCGTGTACGCGTGTGAATCCCGACGGGTTTGCGGAACTCCATCGGAAACCATCCCCTACCACAGAGCCGGAGGATCCCACCACCCGTTCTTCATCATGCTCTCTCGTCTCAACACGTGGGCCGACACCCATCGCGACATCGCGTTGGATCTCGTCCGCATCTACCTCGGCCTCGGGCTCTTCTTCCGTGGCATCGTCTTCCTCAACGACTCCAGCACCTTCTTCGACCTCGCGGGAGGCGACGCGTTCGCTGCGGCGGGCGTCGCGCTGTACGTCGGATTGGCCCACCTCGGTGGCGGCCTCCTCCTCGCGTTGGGATTGCTCACCCGGGTCGCCGCGCTTCTTCAGATTCCGGTGCTGCTCGGCGCAACGTTCCTGATCCACCTGCCGGAGTCGCTTCTGACGGCCAACCAGTCGTTCGCGTTCTCCGCTCTGGTCCTCGCGCTGCTCAGCCTCTACGCCGTCTGGGGCGGCGGACGCTGGTCGCTCGACCGTGCGGTCAAGGACTGGTCCACGCGTGACGAGGAGGAGGCAACGCTCGCCAGTGAGCGTTTGCGAGAAAGCCGGGAGCGAGAGAAGGCCCGCCGCCAGATCGCGGCCAACCGCGAGCCCACGCCGCCTGCCTCGCGCCAGACGCCCTATCCCCCATGCATCCACGGCTACGACCGCCATCATCCGAGCGTGGTCGCGGAGCGCTCCTACGGCGTTGTCTCCCGCCTGCGGTTCGTGCTAGGGACGCATCCACGTCCGGCCCAGATCATCTTCCGCTGTCAGGAGTGCGGGGGCGTCGTGGAGGTCGCAACGGACGTGGAGACGCTGGAACGCTACCGGTTCAGCCGGACCGCCTGAGTTGTGCGTGCGGTGGGTTCGTTTTGACACCAGCCACACAGCTCGTGGCCGCTGCCAGACCGGCTTCCCACCCGTACGACTTCACGCCCACTGGCGAATATGTTCGACTTCGCCCCTGCTGCGCGCCCACCTAACGCGCGCCTCGGCGAGTCGCCTCCGTCCGGCTGGTGTCCGCGTGAACACGAGGTCGGCCGCTCCCACTCGGCGGCTCCATACCTCTAGGAAGATCTCTGCTGTGTCCTTCCGGCGGCCGAGGTCGGTCGGGACGGGGAAGGGGATGCCGTCGAATACCAGGACGTACCGAGGCGAGCGGCTGTGGCCCAGCAGTTCCGCAAGCGCGAACGTGAACGCCTCTGCGTCCGTGGGCGAGCCACCGTCAAGGCGTACCGCGATTCCTGAATACGCCCGAACCACAACCCCGCGACCTACCCTGTCGGGAAGCACTCCCGTACGTCGGAGCGACTCCACCACCACATCTGCGAGGACTTGGACCTGAACACCCACCGGACCGAGGGCACCTTCGCGTCGCTTCTGTTCGGCTTGGTACTTCCATAAGGCCGCAGCGCCTGCCCCACCCATTGCGATCGTGCTCAGCCACATCGCGATGACGAACGGTGCTGCAAACCCACCCACGGTCCCGAGTGCTGAGACCGCTGCCATCGCTCCTGTGCCCCCCATCCACTCGGGGACACGTCCCCATCGGTCTCTGGTGAGTCGACGGCTCCTTCGAAGCAAGAGCCCAGGTGGAAGCGGGGTCTTCTCACGGGAGAACCGTACGAGTGGACGGAGCTGCTGGCCGTCGGCCTCACGGCCTACCGACTCGAGCCAGAGGTCCCGAACTCGATCAAGGGATGCAGCACGTGCAAACGACCGTTGGTTGGACTCTCGGATGGCGCCGACCGATAGCGGAGCCTGTGGGAGTCGGAGCCGATCCAGGCCGGTCTCCAACATGGGCGGATCTCCAGCCCGCGGTCCCGCGAACGCGACAAACCGTCGGTGGAGACGGTCGAGGTCAGGGCCTGCCTCTTCCGCCCCCGTCTCGACACACGCGAGGTGCCAAATCGTAGCCACCTTGCCTGGCCGGTTGGGGTCGATCCGGAGCACGCGGCCTCTCATCTGACCCGTCTGGACGTACGTCGCCGCGTAGGAGGCCGAGACGAGAACATTCGCAGGCGGCGCATCCCACCCCTCCCCGAGCAACGCCACGGTCCCAACGAGCACGCGCACCACGCCTCGCTCGAACAGGCGCGTCATCGGCGCGACGAGGCTCGATCCTCCATCGGTGGTCGTCACCCGGACAAGTCCTGGGCACGCCTCCAGCACGTCCACACGAATCTCGTTCGCCATCTCTCGCTCAATGACCGGAACACTCGCCTCGGGAAGAACAGCAAACGCGCCCACCACGGCGCCCACCGGAACGTCCGTCTCACCGTGGAGACGAGACACCAACGAAGCCACCCCCAGACGGGGAGTCCCAGTGAAGGCGGGATCCCACACGTCGTCCTGAATGCGGTCCGCGAGCACGACGGCGCGAAGCCCTTCCTGGCGGTGTGCTGACTCGGCAGCGATGATCTCAGCGACAGATTCGATCTTCGCCGTGCTTCGGCCCAGCCACGCGCGCACCTGCGGAGGCTGGTGCAGCAGCACACGGCGTCCGTGTAACGCCCCAACCCGCCGCAAGTCGGCACGCAGACCTTGGATAACAGCAGCGTCTGCCTCCTCGAACTCATCGAGGCGGCCCAGCGCTCCTTGGAGCACGTGGCTCACGAGGCTGAGCTGAAGCGCTGGGAGATCCTGGTGTGAGATCCCCAGGACGGCGCCCGCCTCGGTAACATCGTGGCCCGCCTCGGTGCACATGGCGAGCATCGCGACAAACCAGTCGGGGTCCTCGTCTGCAATGGCGTTCACGTGCGATGCCGGGTCGGCAAGCCACGGATGGCGACGCAGCGCGTCCACAACAGGACCGCTCAGTACATCTTCTGCAAGCGCAACCGTGTCCCGGCGTCGAGCCTCAACGTTCGTCTGCTCGTCTGGCTCAGGGCTCGTGAGATGGACTACGTCGTGATGCGGGCACAAGTGCCCGGCCCGAACCAACTCTGGCGTCGTGATCTCTGCATCGGCAGGGCCGCAGAACGATGAGAACCTCTTCCACTCGGCCGTGGGCACGTCGTACGGCGGGGTGGCTGTGAGCGCCACAATCCGCAGATCAGGCTGGGCCTCGTGCACATCCCGAAGCGTTTGCCACCAGGCCCGACGCAGGTGATGCGCCTCGTCCACGACGAGCGTTCCGACTGTGATCAACCTCTCGCGTACACGCTCGGGCTCGGTGCTCCAGGCAGCGTGAAGTGCCTGATAGGTGACGACCGTGAGGATCTCGGGCTGGTCAAGGTCTCGGGACGTTGGCACAGAAGCACCCGAAAAGTGCTCTCGAAACCGATCCACCCACTGATCGCACAGCGCGCGAGTCGGGGCGAGGACCACAGCAGGTTGCCCGAGACGACGGAGGACCTCCAGCCCGATGAGGGTCTTTCCAGATCCAGGCGGCGCGATCAGATGCAGGCGTTCGTCCGCAAGGTGCGCGTCCAGTTCGTCGAGAACTCGCGCCTGATAGGGGCGCCATGTCCCGTCAAAAGCGAGCGAGGCGAGTGCAGTGGACACGGTGAAAGGAGGAGCCCCTCGGAAGCTAGCTTTCGCGTGATGCGCCTCCTGCTCCTGCTCGCTCTCGCCTCGGTCGCGAACGCCCAACCATCCGGCCTGGACTCCCTCCTCGGTGCCACCGAGGCGGGACGGGGGATCGCTTCCACCAGCCCGGTGCTTTCAGATAGCGCCACGGCGTCCGTCCTCACGATGCTACCGGGGGAGGAGGTCTACAGCCTGTGGGGCCACTCCGCCCTGCGGGTCCGCGATCCCGCGACCGACCTCGACCGGACGTACAACTACGGCACGTTCGACTTCGAGCAACCCGGCTTCGTGGTGCGGTTTCTTCGTGGGCACCTGGACTACATGCTCGACACCGCCCCGTTCGAGGTGGAGGTGTACAAGTACCGCGACCTGCTCCAGCGGCCGATGATCGAGCAGACGCTGGATCTGCCGCCCGAGACGGTCCGTGCTCTCTTCGCGGCGCTCGAAGAGAACGCGCGTCCTGAAAACCGCGCCTACCGCTACGACTTCATTTGGGACAACTGTTCCACGCGTCTCCTTGACATGGTAGACGGCGCCCTACGCGACACGGGGCAACCCACGGTCACCCTCCCGGACGGAGAGTCCACGGAGACCTTCCGGGACCTGCTCGATCCGTACACCGAGGGGCATCCCTGGCTGGACGTGGGCACCAACCTCGGCCTCGGGCTCCCCACAGACGGTGTCCCGACGCCTCGCGAGCGCATCTTCCTCCCGTTGGAGTTCATGGCAACAGTAGACAGT
>JBCCPW010000335.1:0-4624 GCA_039024735.1 Bacteroidota bacterium | reverse complement strand
CCTGCGCTCTCCCGCCATGACCTCCAAGCAACGCGCCCACCTCCGCAAGCTCGCCCACCCGCTCAAGCCCGTGCTGCACATCGGGAAGGAGGGCGCGACGGTCGCCTCGGTCCGCGCCCTGCGGCAGGCGTTCAACACGCGCGAGATCGCCAAGGTGCGCGTGCTGGACGGGGCGCCAGGATCGCCTCGCGAGGAAGCCGAGGCCCTCGCGGCCGAGGTGGAGGGTGCTTCGGTGGTCGCCGTCGCGGGCCGCACCGCCGTCCTGTACCGTCCCGATCCCGACGACCCTCAGATCCGCCTCCCATGACCGATTCCCTCCGCGTCCTCGTCGTCTACGGCTCCGTCCGCACCAAGCGCCAGGGCATCCGCGCGGCGCGCTACGTGGTGCAGAGCCTCGAATCGCGCGGTCACACGGTCACGCTCGTGGACCCCGCCGAGACGCAGCTCCCGATGCTGGACCGGATGTTCAAGGAGTACACCGAGGCGGATGCGCCTGCGGAGATGATGCGCCTCGCCGGGCAGATCCGCGAGTCGGATGCCATCGTGGTGGTGACGGGGGAGTACAACCACCTCCCGCCTCCGGCCCTGCTCAATCTCCTCGATCACTTTCTGGAGGAGTGGTACTGGCGCCCGAGCGCCATCGTGAGCTACTCCGGCGGTCGCCTCGGTGGGGTCCGCGCCGCCTCGCATCTGCGGGACCTGCTCGCCGAAATCGGCACCGTCTCCATCCCGACGGCACTCGCCTACGGCCAGGTCCGCGCGACGTTCGGCGAGGACGGGACGCCAACGGACGAGCACGCGACCCGTCTCGCGAAGGGGTTCTCCCGCTTCGCGGACGAACTGGAGTGGTACGCCCGCGCACTGCGGGCGCAGCGAGCCCAAGGCGTCCCGCGCGAGTAGCCGCCTCGGGACCGCTCCGCCTCGGTGAGAAGGGCGGGAAACGCCGCTCGCGTGCCAGCCCCGAACGCACCCGCGACGGTCCTTGTCCGTAAGCTCCGGCCTCTCTCACCCCTTGACCGCCATGCGCAGCACCGGCGCCATTGCTCTCCTCGTGATCTTTCTCGTCGTCGGCTTTGCCGGATGTGCGGGATGCGGCACGTACAACTCCCTCGTTACCCAGGATGTGACCGTCGAAGAGGCGTGGTCCAACGTCGAGACATCGTACCAGCGGCGAGCCGACCTCATCCCGAACCTCGTCAGCACCGTGCAGGGCGCGGCCGACTTCGAGCAGGAAACGCTCACCGCCGTCACCGAGGCGCGCACACGTGCGGCCTCCATCGAACTCTCCGCTGACGATCTGAACGATTCCGGCCGCGTGCAGGAGTTCCTCCAGGCGCAGGGCGCTCTCGGTGCCGCGACGGGCTCGCTCATCAACCTCGTCCGCGAGGCGTACCCGGACCTGGGCGCGACGGAGGCCTTCCGGGATCTCCAGGTCCAGCTGGAAGGCACCGAGAACCGCATCAACACGGCCCGACGCGACTACAACGCGGCCGTCGCAGACTACAACCGCGCCGTGCGCACCTTCCCGTCGAACATCGTCGCGGGCGTCACCGGGTTCGACCGCAAGACGCCATTCGAGGCCGAGGCGGGAGCCGAGGACGCCCCCGAGGTGAGCTTCGACTAAGCCCGATTCCGCCCGCCTCGGTCCCGACACCGAGGCGGGTCCCGCCGGTTCTTCCGTGTCTCCCGTGCGCTTCGCCCGGCTCCTTCTGCTCGTCCTCGTCGCCGCTCTGTGCGGGGAGGCGTCGGCGCAGCGGTTCGACCTCCCGCCCGTGCCCCCGGGCCTCCCGATCCAGGACACAGCCGGTCTGCTCTCGGCATCGGAGCGCCGCGCCATCGGGCAGAAGCTCGCCGTCTTTGACGACTCGACCACCGCGCAGGTCGCCATCGCCATCGTGCCCACGGTGAACGGGGCCGACATGAACGAGTACGCGACCGCCCTCGGCCGCGCCTGGGGCGTCGGCGATGCCCAGCGCGACAACGGCGTCGTGCTGCTCGTGGCGGTGAACGACCGCGAGATGTACATCGCGACCGGCCTCGGCGCAGAGGGGCCACTTCCCGACGTGCTCGCGGGACGGATCATTCGCGAGGTCATCGCGCCGCGCTTCCGCCGGGGCCAGTACTTCGCCGGGCTCGACGAGGGCACCGACGCGATCCTTTCGGCGCTTCGAGGCGAGTACACCGCCGATCCCGTGGAGCCGTACGCGTCGCCTGGAGGCGATGGCTCGTCGGCGGCGCTGTTCCTCGTGGTGGTGCTGCTGGTGCTGTTCATCGCGCTGGTGACCGCGAACCGAGGCCGTCCCGGCCCGCCCTCGTCGGGCGGCGGAGGCTGGGGACGGAGCCGTGGACCGGGCGTGGTCTTTATTCCGGGCGGATTCGGGGGCTTCGGCGGCAGCGGCGGAGGCTTTGGTGGTGGGTTCGGAGGAGGCTTCGGGGGGGGAGGCTTTGGTGGGTTCGGTGGCGGCGGCTTCGGCGGGGGAGGCGCGGGCGGCGGCTGGTAGGCCGCGAGGATCCCGCACGAGGCTCGGGCGTGCCTCCGCCATGTGGACCCCGCCGGACCTTCCCCCGTACGTCCCGCCGCTCGGGTTGAGCAGTGGGCATCTCCAGACGGTGGTGCCCGCGCTCTTCCGCACCGTCGAGGGCATCACGTACCATCGCACCCGCCTCGAACTGGACGACGGCGACTTCCTCGACCTCGACCGCCAGCCCGCGGCGTTCTCCCGCCTCGGTGCCGAGGCGGAACGAGGCCGCACCGAGGCGGAACAGGGTCGCACCGAGGCGGACGGGCCTACCTCGGATCGCGCGGTGCTCATCTCGCACGGGCTGGAGGGCTCCTCGCAGCGTGCGTACGTGCGCGGGATGGTCCGGGGGTTCGCGCGGCGCGGGTGGGACGCCATCGCGTGGAACCACCGAGGCTGCTCCGGCGAGCCGAACCGCCTCCTTCGCGCCTACCACAGCGGCGCGACGGAAGACCTCGCGGCGGTCGTGGCGTGGGCCCGAGGGGAGAGGTACCGTCAGATCGGGCTCGTGGGGTTCAGCCTCGGGGGCAACGTCACCCTCAAGTACGTCGGGGACGAGGGCGAGGCGCTCGCGCCCGAGATCGTCGGGGCGGTGGGGATCTCCGTGCCGGTGGACCTCGCGGGCTCGGCAGAGGTCATGGAGGCGTGGGACCGGCGGCTCTACATGGCGCGATTCCTCCGCACCCTCGCCGCGAAAGCGGAGGACAAGGCCCGTCGCTTCCCCGACGCGCCGGATGCGTCCACCGTGCGTCAGATGACCACCTTCGCGGAGTTCGACGGCCAGTTCACAGCGCCCGTCCACGGGTTCGCGAGTGCGGAGGATTACTGGGCCCGCTGCTCGTCGCTTCCGGTGCTGCCCCGCATCGCCATCCCGACGCTCCTCGCCAACGCTCGGAACGACCCGTTCCTCTCGCCCTCGTGCTTTCCCGAGGCGGAGAACCCGATGGTCACGCTCGCGGCGCCCGCGAGTGGGGGACACGTGGGGTTCGTGGGGATCCCCCTCGGTGGGGAACTCTGGAGCGAGACCGTCGCGGCGGTCTGGTTGGAGGGGGCGAGTGCCTACGCGAGTTCCTCGGCCAGCGTCGCGGCGCCACCCTCCACGGCGTAGAGGAGGAGCCAGCGGCGGAGGAGGTCGTCGGCGTGAGGGGACGGGCGGAGCGCGGCGAGGGCGGCCTGGAAGGCGTCCTCGTCCTGCATCTCGGGGTAGTGGTCCCGATAGGCCACGAGGCGCCCTTTCTCTGTCTCCTTGTCCAGCTCCGTGTGGAACTGGGTGCCGTAGATCCCGGTGCCGTCGATCCGGAACGCCTGGAACGGGGCGCGGTCGTTGGCGGCCAGTTCTGTGCCGCCCGGCGGGAGCACCGAGACGCGGTCCTGATGCCCGGCCTGGGTGTCGAATCGCGCGGGGAGCGTGCCGAGGAGGGCGTCGGCCTTGCCCGCCTCGGTCAACTCGACTTCCACCGTGCCCATCTCACTTCGCGAGGGGTCGTGAATGACCTCGCCGCCGAAGGCCCGCGCGATGAACTGGTGCCCCCAGCAGGAGCCGAAGAGCGGCACCTCGCGGTCTGCGCAGGTGTGACAGAGGTCGATGAGGCTCTGCGTCCACGCGTAGGTCTTGGTGACCGAGAAGGCGCCTGCTCCGCCGATCATGATGGCGTCCACGCCGTCTGCAAGGGCAGGGGCGAGAGGCTCCCGGATCGCGTTGGTGATCACCAACTGGTCTTCGGCAAGGGCGGCCCGCGTCAGGAAGCTGGCCTTCTCCTCGGCGAGGATGTCGGGCTTCTCTCGGATCTGGATGAGGCGGATGCGGAGACGGTCGAAGCTCGGGGCCATCGGGCGGTAGTGGAAACGGTGGGCAAGATCGTCGGTGGACGCCCGGGAGGCCTCCTCCGATCCCGCAAGTTGCGTCCCTGCGTCTGTGTGCCGCTCCGCCTCGGTGCCAAGGCGGTGGGTGGGCGAGGCACGGTGCGCCGGTCGGGCGTGTTGCGACATGCCCGTACGAGAGATTCTGGGAGTCGGGGTAGCGAAGCGGCACCGAGGTGGCTTGCTTCCCTGCCCCCTGCCCCCTGCCCCCTGCCCCCTGCCCACGCGAAGAGCCGACGCAGCGG
>JBCCPW010000334.1:0-4624 GCA_039024735.1 Bacteroidota bacterium | reverse complement strand
GTCTTAATCTCAGAAAAAGAGCAATACTTAGACTCAGACTACACGGACGCCGCTCGCGGGATGATCTATCGCGCCAACACCGCCTCGGTGGGCGTCGCGGTGGACGGCGTCCCCGACGCGGACGTGAGCGACGGCACGCCGCTGGAGTGGGAAACGCTGAGTGGCCCGATGGGCTCGCTCCTCACGCGCCACGAGATCGAGACCACCGCCGACGGGTTCGAGCCGGTGCTCTACTACGCCGACGATGACCGGAACCCGCCGAGGCAATGCACGGGCGATGGTGCTGCGCTCGGCCAGTCCGGCCTCTGGATTCCGCAGTCGGTCCCGAGCACAGATCCCCGCCTCGGGTCGTCCACTGTGATGCGCTCCACGCGGACCGTGCTCCTCTCCCCCACCCCGCTCACCGAGGCGGAGCAAGACGCCACGCTCGCTGCGATGGCCTCTTCGATGACCGTCACCGTGGCGCCGGTCGGAACCTCCGCCGAGGCGGACCGAGTCGTGCAAACCCGGCTGACCGTCGCGCCGAACCCCACGGCAGGCGCCGCGACGGTCTCGTTCTCCGTGACGGCACCGACCGACGTGCGGGTGTCGGTCGTGGACGCTCTCGGGCGCGAGGTGTGGCGGGCGGGCGATCGCCGCCTCGGTGCCGGTCCCCACCGTGTGGCACTGGACCTCTCGCGCCTGGCGCCGGGCTGGTACGCCGTCCGGGTGGCGACCGAGACGAGCGTGAGCACGCATCCGCTCATGCGGCGCTGACCCGGTCCGCCTCGGTACCGAGGCGGAACCACCGAGGCGGAGGGAGTCAGAGCGGCCCCAGGACCGTCGTATTCTGAAGGCATGGACCCCACGGACTCCGTAACCGCTCTGGCACGCGAACGAGGCGTGGACCTCTCCATTACTTCGGTCTCGACTCCGGCTGACCCCAACAGAGCGCATCGAGAAAAACCTCCAGGCGCTCGGCCTCGTGGAGGCTCTTCGGGCGAGCGTCCTGGGCGCCTCGCCATCCGCCAAACGTGCTCCGGCCTGATGCTCTGATCTCGGCTCTCGACGGCGTCCAGTACGTCATCGTGGGAGGCATGGCTGCCGTGGCTCACGGTGCCAGTTACGTCACCAGGGACCTTGGTCTGTGCTACGCTCTGGAAGCGGACAACCGGCAGCGACTGGCTGCGGCACTGGCCCCCTTTCGCCCGTACCTGCGCGATGTTCGACAGCGCTTCGCTGGCCTGACCGACCGCTGACGCAGGCACCGCGATAGGTTCGGCGGCCATGTCCAGCGCCCCGCCTCCCGCCCCAACGATCCCTGGCCTCCGCCCACAGAACGGGTTCTCCCTCCGCGATGGACAGGCGCAGTTTCTCCTCAACTGGGGCGAGGCCCTCGCGCGAGGCGAGCGCAACGTCCTGGGCGTCTTCGTGCCGGGCTACGGCAAGACCATCACCGCGCTGGCGAGCTACCTCGTCGCGAGAGACCTCGGCATCGCGGACCGGCTCGTCGTCTTCGTGCCGCGCGGCAACCTCCGCGACCAGTACGCCGACGCCGAGGAGTTGGCCTTCGTCTTCCAGAGCCTCGGTGCCGAGCCCCCCACGTACTGCGTCGCCGACTCCGACCGGGTGTTTGTCAAGAACCTCCAAACGGAGTTCGTCGTGACGACCTACCAGTACGCGGCGGGCGAGCGCGGCAACGAGGCACTCCGGGAGTACTGCCGCCAGTCCAAGCCCCTCTTCGTCTTCGACGAGGTCCACCACCTCGCCGACGACGGCACCTGGGCCACCCAGCTCGCACGGTTCCCCCATTCCGCCTCGGTGGCCCTCTCGGGCACCCCGCTGCGCTCGGACAACAAGACCCTCTTCGGCGTCCCGTTCGACACCGACGCTGACGGCACACAGACCTATCGCGCGGTCCACGAGGTCACCATGCGCGACGCCCACGCCGAGGGCGGCATCCTCAAGCGCGTCGACGCCCATGTGGTGGACTACTCCGTGCGGATGGTCCACACCGAGACGGGTGAGGAGGTGGACGTGACGCTCTCCGACCTCCGGCAGGAGGTGGAGAGCGCGAAGGAAGTGGACGCCTACCTCGCGAGGCAGAAACTCCGCTTCCACGAGGTCTACCTCGACGCGCTCATCGGCCCGGCCGTGGCGCGGTTTCAGGAGAAGCGCGGTGCACTCGTGCGGAGGCTCGCGAAGAGTGGTCACCTCCTCGACGGCTGGCGCGACCACCAAATGCTCGTCATCGCGATGAGCAACAAGCACGCGGCCGCCATCCTGGACTACATCCGGCGGCGATTCCCGGGCCTCCGCTCCGCCCGCATCGGGCAGGACGTGCCGCAGGGCGAGCGCCTCGCGCTGCTTCAGTCCTACCGCGAGGGCGGACTCGACGTGATGGTGCAGGTCGACATGATCGGCGAGGGCACAGACATCAAGCCGATCTCGGTGATCGTGAAAGCGGACCTCGTGCGGGCGCTCTCGAAGACACTCCAGCAGGTCTTCCGCGGGATGCGCTACGTCCCCTCCTGGCCCGAGGAGGACAACCGCTGCGACCTCTACGCCGCCGACGACTCCGATGTGGTGAACACGCTCCGCTGGCTCGCGAGCGAAGAGCAACTCGGCATCCGCGCGACGAAGACCGTCGAGCGTGCCGTGGACCCGGCGGCCCTCCCGGACGCGCCCGAGCGCAACGCCTGGACCCTCCACTCGGTCCGAGACGCCGGGCGCACCACGCTCCGGCAGGAGCAGATCCCGGGCTACCGCTCCAGCGCCCACTTCCACCAGCACGCACCCGAGGCGGAGCAGGCCGCGCCGGTCTACGACATCGCGAAGCAGGAGCGGCAGTTGCGCCTCGCCTGCGCCGAACTCGCGAAGGAACTGGCGTTCGCGCTGGACGCGCCGGTCTCGCACGTCCACGCGGCGTGGAAGCGCCAGACGCGCGGGCAGGCGCAGGCCGAAGCGAGCGTCGTCGCACTCGGCAAGAAGCGGACGTGGCTGGAGCGCTGCCTCCGCGCCGGGCGGCTGGTGTAGTCCGTCGACACACCCGCCTCGGTACCTAGGCGGAGAACGGTGAAGGCTACCGGACGGTGGAGAAGCGCGCTGTGGTCACGCCCTCGGGGGTGCGCACGCGGACGATGTAGACACCGGGTGAGAGCGACGCCAGCGGGAGATCCACTCGGGACCGACCGGCCGACCGGTACCCCTCCGCCACGCGCGCCACGTGGCGCCCAAGGACATCCACGAGGTCGATGGTGACCGGGGAAGCAAAACCGAGATCCAGCATCACCGAGGCCGCCTCGGTCGCAGGGTTGGGCGCAACGCGAACGTTGACGACCGGTGACGACGCCGCGCTCGGCTCGGTGGCCATCGAGGGCGCGAGCGGGAACGTGAACGAGTCGAACGAGAGGGCATAACCCGGACCCGTTGGCTCGTTGATGATGACGGCGATCTCCAGGAGGCTAGCGAAATCGAAGCCGTCATCGGACCCCGGGAACGAGGTGTTGGCATCGACGAACTCTGAGATCGGAATGGACACGTCGATGTAGCCCGACGGACCGATGACCTCGTACTGGGCTCGGAACTCGTCCTCCGTCGCGCCATCGTAGGTCCCGTTCCCGTTGACGTCCTCCCGAAGGTTGATCTCAAGCGTGAGGGGCAGGTTGCTGGCCGCAACGATGGGACGGATCTGGAACTCGAAGGCCGTCGCGCCGCTGATGTCGGTCACGCCCGGACCCGCGGTCACGGCGAAGCCCGCGAAGGAGCCGGTCGCGCTCGCGTCCACGCCCACATTGATCGCCGCGCCCGGCGTCCCGATGGGATCATCCACTGGAGAGACCGCGATCCCGGCGGCGCCGTTCTCGCTGAAGGCCGGGATGTCTCCAACGTTTCCGTCATCGAACGACTCGAAAATGACAACGGGGGGTGGAGGCGGTGGACCGTCCATCGTGAAGACGAAATCGTCCACGGCAAAGGTGAACGCGGGCCCCGTCGGCCCCCCGATCGCGACGACGATTTCCAGCAGGCGCGAGTAGTCGAATCCGTCTCCCGCACCGGGGAACGTGCTGTTGTCGTCGGTGAAGTCGTCCAGTGGGATCACGACGCGCTGGTAGCCACTCCCGAGTTCGACGGGCACGGTGGCCTGGAACTCGTCCTCGGTGTCTCCCTCGTACGTCCCGTTTCCGTCCACGTCTTCGTGGAGGTTGATTTCCAGGGTGAGAGGGAGATTGGCCGCTTGGACGGTCGTCGAGCGAAGGAAGAACGTGAGCGACCGTTCCGAGGACACGTCCGTCACCCCGTCTCCACTGGGGAGAACGAACCCCGCGAAGCCGCCGGCGTCTCCCGGGGTGAGGTCAACGGAGAGGCCCGCATTGGCCGTCCCGTCCTCCCCATCCGTCAAACCGACGCTGATGCCGTTCGCCGATCCGCTAAAGACCGAGACCCCTGAGAGGTCCCCGTCGTCAAACGTTTCGAATGGAACCTGGGCACTCGCCGAGACCGAGGCGAGAGACAGAGTGAGAGCAGTGACAAGAAGACAACGGCACATGACGGTGCTGGGCGAGGGGGAGGCCGCCAGCACGAGGGCCAGAAGCGTGGGAAGGAAACGGCTCCTGACACGAGGCCCAGAGACGGAGGGTCGTTC
>JBCCPW010000333.1:0-4698 GCA_039024735.1 Bacteroidota bacterium | reverse complement strand
CGCGCGCGGGTGGGCGTGGTGGACGCGCTCTTCACCCGCGTCGGCGCGAGCGACAACCTCGCGGCGGGGGAGTCCACGTTCCTCGTGGAGATGAACGAGACGGCGAACATCCTCAACAACGCCACCGCCCGTTCGCTCGTCCTGCTGGACGAGGTGGGGCGCGGCACGAGCACGTTCGACGGCCTCAGCATCGCCTGGAGCATCGTGGAGCATCTCCACGAGACACCCGAAGTCCGCGCGCGGACGCTCTTCGCGACGCACTACCACGAACTCAACGCCCTCGCGGACCGGCTGGAGCGTGTCCAGTCGTTCTCCGTCCGCGTACGCGAGCACGAGGGGCGCGTCGTTTTCCTCCGCACGCTCGTGCCCGGCGGCGCCGACCACTCGTTCGGCATCGAGGTGGCGACGATGGCCGGGCTGCCCAAGGCGGTTGTGCGCCGCGCGAAGGAGGTGCTGCGCCACCTCCAGGCGCACGACGTGGCCGGAGAGGTCGGCGTGCGGGGGCACTCCGAGGCCGCCGGGGTCTCCCGCCTCGGTGCCGAGGCGGAGATGGCCGGGGATGGGGCGGCGGGCGTGCCGACCCTCGCGCCGAGCGCGGCGGCTACCGTGCCGGGACCAAGCCCCGCCGTCGAGATCGCCCCCGACCCGGTCGGCGAGGCGCTCAAGGCCGACCTCGCGTCACTCGACCCCGACCGGATGACACCCCTTGAGGCGCTCGTGGCCCTGTCCGAACTCAAGCGCACGGCCGACCGGGGGTAGCCGCCTCGGTGGTGGGTGGGAATACCGAGGCGGGTCACCGAGGCGGGCGCGGGGCATTGGGCACGCCACCGGCGTGCCCCTACGGGGTGCGTCTGATTGGGGGCGCGAGTTCAACGGAGGGGTTTGTTTCCCGGAACCCGGAACCCGGAACCCGGAACCCTCACCCGTGCCGTGCCAGGACCGCCTCGGCGGCGTGCCGTCCGGCCACCATCGCGCCGTTGATGGACGCGTTGCGGCGGTGGTCGCCGGTTACGAGCAGGCCCTCGTCGAGGGCGAGCGGGCGCTCGGGTGGCTCCACGCTCGGGAGATCTGGCAGCGCGTGCCGGACCCGCCGGACGCCCACGAGGCGCCACGTCGTCACCTGCGCGCCGAACCACCGGATGAGTTGCCGACGCGCGAGGGCATCGAGCGCGGAGTCGGAGGCGTCGGACCAGCCGAGGAGCGAGGCGGAGATGAGCGCCTTCCCCTCGGGCGCGTACTCAGGCGCGACGTTGCTCATCACCTGCACGTTGTTGACGGGCGCCTCCCCGACGCCGTCGAGCATCAGGATGGCCTCCTCGGTGGGAGGAGAGTCGGCGGACCAGTAGAGCGCGAGGGTGCTCCGCTCGGTCGTCGGGCCAGTGCCGAGGAGGCGGTTCGCCTCGGGGCCCTCGGTCGCGACTACGACCGCATCGGCGGTGAGCGCGGTGCCGTCGTCCAGCGTGACGCGGCCCGGTGCCACCTCGGCCACGCGCGTACCGAGGCGGAGGCTCTCGGCCGGAAGCCTCTCCGCGAGTTGCCTCGGGATGGCCTCGATGCCCTCGGCCGGGACGGCCGCCTGCCCCTTCGAGAACATGCGGAAGTAGAACTCGAACGAGCGCGAGGACGCGGACAGCGTCGGGTCCAGCAGGACGCCTCCGAGGAACGGGCGAAAGAACCGCTCGATCATCCCGTCCGAGAACCGGTAGCGGCGGCGAAGGGCGTCCAGCGTGGTCGTCTCGGGGCGTTCCCAGAGGTCGTCCGGTCGTCCGGCGCGAACGGACTGCCGCAGCGCGAGGATGCGCAGTTTGTCCCCGAGCGTCCCGATGGGCGCGCGGACCGTCGCGAGGGCATCCGCCGGGCGCCGGAACGGATCGGCGACGGTAGCCCACTGGTCGCCGAGCCAGACCCTCGCGCCACTTGTGAACGGACGGAGGCGAAGGCGACTGTAGTCGAGAACACGCCGGGCCTCGGGGTAGGCCGTGAGGAGCACCTGGAAGCCCCGGTCCAGGCGGTAGCCGTCCACCACGTCCGTGCGGACGCGCCCGCCCACGGCGTCGGCGGCATCGAGGAGGGTGACCGAGACGCCCGCCTCGGTGAGCGTGCGGGCACAGCAGAGGCCGGAAAGGCCAGCGCCGACGATGAGAGCGTTCATGCGGGACGAGGGGCCGTGCCGTAGAGGTGAGACAGGGCGGCGTCGAGGGTGGGGTAGGCGTGGCGGAAGCCCGAGGCGCGGAGGCGCTCCGGGATCATCCGCACGGAGGTCAGGGCGATCTCGCGAGCGGGCTCTCCGGGGAGCGCCAGCAGCGGTCCTGGAAGGCTCGCGAATGCAGGGCGGCGGAGCGTCCGGCCGAGCGCTTTGACGGTCGCCTTCGCGGTGGCGGGTGTGGGCGCGGAGAGGTTGACGGGGCCGCTGAGGTCGGCACCGAGGAGGTGGTGGATGGCGTAGAGCAGATCGTCCAGCGCGATCCAGGGCCAGAAGACGGAGCCGTCGCCGGGCCAGGCCGCGAGCCCCACGAGGGCGGGCGGCGTCATTCGAGAGAGCATCCCGCCCGCAGGCGAGAGCACGGGCCCGATGCGAAGGTGCATCGTGCGGATCCCCGCCGCTTCGGCCTCGTGGGTGGAGGCCTCCCAGGCGCGGCACACGTCCGCGAGGAAGCCGTTGCCGGTGACGCTCGCCTCGGTGACGGGCTCGCCGCCCGTGTCGCCGTAGATCCCGCTTCCCGAGGACGAGAGGAACACCCTCGGGGGCCTCGGCAGGGCCGCGAGCGCTCGCGCGAGAAGCTGGGTGCCCTTCGTGCGGCTCTCCCAGATCGCGCGCTTCTTCGCCGTCGTCCACGGGAATCCGAGGATCGGCTCGCCTGCGAGGTGGACCACCGCGTCGGGCGCAAACGTGGAGAGCGCGATGGTGTCGATCTCGCCTCGGTCCACGTTCCAGTAGACGGCCCGCTCGCGCTCGCCGCGCTCCCATCGGGTCACGGCCTCGCGCGAGCGGACGAGCCGGACCACCCGATGCCCGCCGCCGCTGAGAAACGCACACAGCGCCTCGCCGATCAGTCCGCTGGAGCCCGTCACAGCGATGGTCCACGGCTTGCCCTCCCAGGTGGCGTGCCGCGCGAGGTCCTCGCGCGTGACCCGGTGCCGGTACCCAAACATCCGGTCCAGTTGTCCGCGCGCGATGCCCGAGGCGGGCGCGCTCAGGGGCGCGAGGGGCAACTCGTACGTGATGTCGTCTTCGAGGACGGAGGCCGCCGGTCCGTCCGGGATCATGCGGTGGGCGTGGGCCCACGCCGCGAACGGCCCGCTCACCTGCACGTCGCGGAACTCACACGGCGCGTCGGACTCGCGGCACGCGTCGGTGGTGCCGTGGTGTTCGGCGATCCACCGAATGGACGCCGGTCCCGCACCGAGGCGGATCACTGCTCGGTCGCCCGGCCGGATGCCGTCGAAGTGCTCCAGGCGCACGTCTTGCCAGGGCGGGGACAGCCGTGTGAACGCGCCGGGCCGTTCGTGCCAGTCGAACAACTCGGCGGCGGAGACGGGGATCGGGGAGCGGACCGTGTAGCGAGGCATCCGCGCTGTACGCCCGCTCGCGAGCACCGATCCACGTGGCGCTCTGCCGCGATGCGAGGGAGCATGGAGCGGCACCGAGGCGGGGCCTGGCCCGCGCACCCCGGTGGAGTCCGCCTCGGTGGAGTCCGCCTCGGTGCCGGGGCGGTGTGCGCAGATAGGGCCTCACGGTACCGACCCGGGGTCTACATTGAGCCGCAGTCGTTTCCCGACGACGGCATGCTTCCCAGAAACCGAGGTCGTGAACGACCCGCCGTCTCTGGGCCTCGTGTCAGGAGCCGTTTCCTTCCCACGCTTCTGGCCCTCGTGCTGGCGGCTTCCCCCTCGCCCAGCACCGTCATGTGCCGTTGTCTTCTTGTCACTGCTCTCGCTCTGTCGCTCGCCTCGGTCTCGGCGAGTGCCCAGGTTCCATTCGAAACGTTTGACGACGGGGATCTCTCCGGGGTCTCGGTCTTTAGCGGATCGGCCAACGGGATCAGCGTCGGTTTGACGGATGGGGAGGACGGGACGGCCAATGCGGGCCTCTCTGTTGACCTCACCCCGGGAGACGCCGGCGGCTTCGCGGGGTTTGTTCTTCCCAGTGGGGATGGCGTGACGGACGTGTCCTCGGAACTGTCGCTCACGTTCTTCCTCCGCCCGACGACCGTTCAGGCAGCCAACCTCCCTCTCACCCTGGAAATCAACCTCCACGAGGACGTGGACGGAAACGGGACGTACGAGGGGGACACCGAGGACGAGTTCCAGGCCACCGTGCCCGTCGAACTCGGGAGTGGCTACCAGCGCGTCGTGATCCCACTGGACGACTTCACAGACGACAACAGCACGTTCCCCGGTGCCGGTGACGGATTCGACTATTCGCGCCTGCTGGAAATCGTCGTTGCGATCGGGGGGCCGACGGGGCCCGCGTTCACCTTTGCCGTGGACGATTTCGTCTTCACGATGGACGGTCCACCGCCCCCGCCTCCGGTTGTCATTTTCGAGTCGTTCGATGACGGGAACGTTGGAGACATCCCGGCCTTCAGCGAGAACGGCGCCGCCGGGATCGCGGTCTCTCCAGTGGATGACCCCATCGGGACGCCGGGCGCGGCGATCAATGTGGGCGTGGACGCGAGCGCGACCGGCTCCTTCGCG
>JBCCPW010000332.1:0-4705 GCA_039024735.1 Bacteroidota bacterium | reverse complement strand
GCCACGGTCCCGGTCCCACCGAGGTGGGAGATGTCGAACGTCTCGATCCGCCTTGGTGGCGATTTGAGCCGGAGCTCGCGCTGCAGGCTGAGCACCGACTTCGGGATGCGGTCCTCGTCGCGCTTCTCCTTCTGGCGGAGCCACTCGCCGAGGAGAAGCTCCGCGTTGGCCTCCACCATGCGGAGCAGGCTCGCCTTCTCGCCGCGCTGCGGGACGTGCAGCTTCACCTTCCGGCCGCGTCCCTCGTTGAGCACCGCCTGGATGGGATCGGGCGCGTCGAGGTCGGCCGAGAGGTAGACCTCGTCCGGGAAGAACGTCGCCTGGGCGTAATGGGCCTCCACGAGCCGCTGCATCAACTCAGGGTCGGGGATGTCCTCCACCGGACGGAGAATCTTGTGCTGGCGACCGAGGATCTTGCCCTCGCGGACCTTGAACAGAACGCCCACGCCCACGTCCTCCTCGCGATTCAGGCTGAGCGCGAACAGGTCGCGGTCCACCTCCTGATCCGTCACCACCTTCTGCTTCTCGGAGTACGTCTGGAGCGCCGCGATGCGGTCGCGGTACTCCGCGGCCTCTTCGAACTGGCGCTCGCTCGCAAGGCGGACCATCTCGTCCTTGAGTAGTGCGATGAGTTCCTCCGTCTTGCCGTTGAGAAGCCGCTTGATCTGCTCGATGGTGCTGGCGTAGTGCTCCGGCGTCTCGTAGCCCACGCACGGCCCGGCGCACTTCTGGATGTGATAGTCCAGGCAGACCTGATACTTGCCTGCCTCGATGGCCTTCGGGTGGAGCGGGAGGGAGCAGGAGCGCAGCTTGAAGAGGTCTTTGATCGTCTTCAGCATCAGCCGCATCGCCTTCGCGTCCGTGTACGGGCCGAAGTAGAGCGAGCCGTCCTTCCGCACGCGCCGCGTTGGGAAGACGCGCGGGAAGCGCTCGTTCTTGATGCAGATGTAGGGGTAGGTCTTGTCGTCCTTGAGGTTGACGTTGTAGCGCGGCTGGAGCTCTTTGATGAGGTTGTTCTCCAGGATGAGCGCCTCCGCCTCGGTGTCGGTCACGATGACCTCCAGGTCGGCGATTTTGCGGACCAGCGCCGTGATCCGGGCCTCGCGCGGGCGGGAGTCCTGGAAGTAGCTCCGCACGCGCTGGCGGAGGTTCTTCGCCTTCCCGACGTAGAGCACGGTGCCCTCGGCGTCCTTGTGCTGGTATACGCCCGGGCTCGTCGGGAGGTGCTGGAGCTTGTCGGCGAGCGTGTCGTTCATGGACGCGAGGCGGGCGGAAGGACCAAGGCGGACACGAGGAACGCCAGCCGGGCAACATCGTGCCCGGGACTGACGAGGGCGTGTCACCTTGAGTGGTCTGAAAGCACGCCGTCACTGGGTTCCGACCGCGCCGATCGGGTGCGTTGGAAGTCGTGGATGCGTGATACGCGTTTGCTGGGCTCGGCCTGTGCCCCACACGACCGCTGAGGGCAATCCGCCGTCTGTGGTCGGCGGTCGCGTCTCCGCCTCGGTGCAGAGACGAGAGGCACCGAGGCGGGTCGGCACCGAGGCGGGTCTACTCCGCCTCTGGCAGAAAGCGCGCGCGGAGCCACCCGTCCGCCACCTCGGCGCCCGCGAGGCGGTAGTAACTCAGGAACGCGGGCAGGGTCACGTTGCGACGCTGGTTCGCGATCTGCACCACCAGCGAGTCGCCGAACTGCTCTGCCTCCACCGCGCCCGGGTCGGCGTGAGGCACGTGGACCTCCACGCGGTACGCCTCGCCCTCGGCCTTGACGCGGTAGGCGGGCTCCGAGTGGAAGACGGCGGCCGGATCGCGCTCGGCGTACAGGCCGTCCCCGATCTCGCGAAGTAGATCCAGTCCGAAGACCTCGCGACCGAGGTGGGGCACCTGAAGAACGGGCAACGGCGCGAAGGTCTCCTCGATCTCGCGAAGGTAGTGTGCTTGTGCCTCCACGTAGCGGGCCATCACGCCGCCTTCGTCGCCAGGCATGACGCGGTTGACGATCGCCGAGTCCACACCGTAGCCGTAGAGTTGGAGGTACGTGTAGGCGCGCTTGGCCTCCTGGATGACCATCCGCTCGGGGTTCATCACGAGGCGGGCGCTCGTGATCTCCGGATTCTGGAGCACCTCCTGGATCTCGCCCAGCTTGCCGAAGAGCCAGTCCAGTTCCTCGTAGCCTTTGTCCAGCGGGACGCCCGTCGTCTTCCGAACGGCGAATCCGACGGTCTTGACGGCAGCCTTTTGGAGCGGGAACGCCTTCTGGAGCCACCACTGCGTCACCTGGGGGAGCGTCAGCAACGTGAGGGTCTCGCCTGTGGGCGCGGCATCCAGCACGATCACGTCGTACTGGCCCTCGGAGTAGAATTTTTCCAGCCAGAGCAGCGCGCTGCCCTCGCCCATCCCCGGAAGCGCGGCCAGTTCTTCTGCTGCCACCGCATCGGCGCCTTGCCAGCGGAGGACGGTTCGCACGAGTTCGCGCATGTTGCCCCAGTACTTCCGCATGGAATAGTACATGTCCACCTCCTGCGCGAAGAGGTTCGGCGCGATCTCCTCGGGTTCGGGACCGAGGGGGCGGTCCAGGGCGTCCGCGAGGGAGTGCGCGGGGTCGGTGGACATGACGAGGGTGCGCTGGCCGCGCGAGGCGCACGCGAGGGCCGTCGCAGCGGCGCAGGTCGTCTTGCCGACGCCGCCCTTGCCGGTGAACAGGAGGATGCGAGACATGTCGAGAAGGGGAGGGCGCCCGTCGAACGCGGGCGCAGAGTGCAGGTGACACGGGCCACGCGTCCTCGCGGGATCTGCGCGCGAGACGCCACCGCCTCGGTGGTGCCGGGAGGAGATACCGGTCTGTAGAACGTGAGGCGCAGCGCCGGAGCCCGTCTGCGGTCAGGCGTCCGCCTCGGTGCGCAGGACGTTGTCGAAGACGATGGGATGCCACCGCCTCGGCACCGAGGCGGGTTGAGCCAAGACCGAGGCGGACGATACCGAGTACACGCTGCCACCGCCTCGTCATGATCCGTCACGTCGCCTCGCGCCGCGAGGACCACGTCTCCGATGCCGTCGGGTGCCTCCGGCTCTTCGGGAGCGTGTTCGTGTGCACCGGCCTCGGCGCGCTGTCCGTGGCTCTGATGGGCGGGGGCGGGATGGACGAGCACTCGCTGTGGTCGCGGCTGGGCGTCGCAGCCATCGGCGCGGCCCACCTGTGCGGAGGCCTGTTCGTCGGCTGGCGCCGGACAGTCCGGTCGCGCATCACGCGATCGGGCGTGAAGTGGGAGGAACGCCGCCCGCTTCGTCCGACGCGTCGCCGACAGGTCGCGCCGAGCGCCGTCGCCCGCCTCGGTGTTCTCACGGACACCGACACCGAGGGGGACGAGGTCTATCGCGTGGCGCTGCACCTCACGACAGGGGAGACGCTCCCGCTCACGCACCTGTCGACGGCCTCGCGCGTGCTGGTTGAGGCGATCCGCGAGGCCGTCGCCCGCCGCCTCGGTAGTCGCCTGCTCCCCAGCCGCACCGAGGCGGACCGTGTCGCACGCCCTGAGGAGCGCGTCGCCGAACTCCGACTCCCGCACCGCGTAGGGCGGGGCTGACCCGCCCCGATCCCTTGGAGCCCCGCCCCGATTCCGAGAGTGCCCTGACTCGCTACCGTCCGCCTCAGCCGGACCGCGACCGCATCGGGCTCCACATCGGTCTGTTCCTCGCGACGTTCGCGTGCATGGTGTTCGTCGGGACGGGCCTCTCCATCAACGGGCAGGAGGTGATGCTCTCGCTCTTCGCGAGGTACGCCCACTACGAGGTCACGGGGTGGCCCGGGCGCGTGACGGATGCGCTGCTCTACGCCGTCCCGTTTCTGCTCTTTCTGACCGTCCACGAGTTCGGCCACTACTTCGCCGCGCGAAGGCACCGCGTGCGCGTGTCGCTGCCGTACTACATCCCGTTGCCGCTCGCCTTCGGGACCTTCGGCGCTGTCATCCGCATCCGCGAGCGGATCCGCACCACAACCCAACTCTTCGACATCGGGGCCGCAGGGCCGCTGTCGGGGTTCGTCGTCGCGCTCGGCGTGCTGGCCATCGGCATCGCGATGCTGCCTCCGGTGGAGTATCTCCTGTCCGTCGAGACGGTCTTCCACGGCCAACTCATTGAGGACTTTCGCGAGACCGGGGCGTTTCCGTCCCGTGGGGACATGATCGAGACCATTCGGGGCAGCGGTCTCTCGATGGTTTTCGGCGACACCGCGCTGTTCTCGCTCCTCATGTCCCTGGGGGAGTATCCCGTCCCGGGCTACGAGATCTCGCACTATCCGCTACTACTCGCTGGATGGCTCGGGCTCTTCTTCACCGCGCTGAACCTGCTTCCCGTCGGCCAGTTGGACGGCGGGCACGTGGTCTACGCGCTGTTCGGTCCGGCCGTGCATCGCGTCGTGGCGCGCGTGACGACGCTGCTGCTGATTCTCTCGGGCTCGCTCGGGTGGATCGTGGAGAGTGTGCCGCTCCTTGAGGCGAGCTACGGCCCCAATGGCGAGGCGCTCGCGCTGGCGGGGTGGGCGGCGCTCCTCGCGGTCTACCTCCTGCGGTTCTTTGAAGGGGAATGGAAGGCCGTGCTGGTCGGGCTCCCGGTGATGGCCGGGCTCGTGGGGGCCGTGGTGCTGTTCGTGCCGGGCCTGGCCGCCTCGGTGGGGTACTCGGGGTGGCTGCTGTGGAGCGGCCTGATC
>JBCCPW010000331.1:0-4708 GCA_039024735.1 Bacteroidota bacterium | reverse complement strand
GGGTCCCCCTCCAGGGCAGCGGAGGATATGCCATCAGCGCGGGGCCGGGCGGGGCGGTCGGGCTCGGCATCGAGATGCTCGACATTCCCGAGGAAGCGCTCGCCCAGCGGCAGAACCGCCGGACGGGTCCGCCTCGGGTCGGCCGAGGCGGAGGACGTGCGGGTGCCCCAGGTGGGCGGGCAGGACGCGGCGGCGATGGCCCGCGCGAACTCCCCACCGAGACGACGTGGCTCCGGGTCCAGCTCTCGGAGTGAGACCCATCCAAGGACGCCAGTAGGCCGGCTCACGGAACGCAGTGCGCACGGCTTGTGCCCCGACCGACCGCTGACGGCCGACCGTTGACCACGGTCGGTTGTCCGCCTCGGTGCGCAGGACGTCGTCGGAGACGAGTTACACCAACTGGCTGTCCTTCGCGATGGCCTCCAGCGACCGCCGGTAGGCCGCGAGGAAGCTCGCGGCCATCGCGCCGTCAATGATCCGGTGGTCGTAGCTGAGCGAGACGTACATCATGTGGCGGATCGCGATGATGTCGCCCAGGGCCGGGTCCTCCACCACCACGGGCCGCTTCACGATGGCCCCCGGTGAGAGGATCGCGACCTGCGGCTGGTTGATGATGGGCGTGCCCATCAGGCTGCCGAGGCTGCCGACGTTGGTGACGGTGAACGTCCCGCCTTGGAGTTCGTCGGGCTGGAGCTTCTTGCTGCGGGCACGCTCGGCGAGGTCCGCGACGGTGTGCGCAAGGCCCGTCAGGTTCTGCTGCCCCGCGTTCCGCACGACGGGCACGAGCAGCCCCTTCGTCCCGATGGCGACGGCGATGCCGATGTGGAACGCCTTCTTGACGTGAATCTCGGTGCCCTCCACCGAGGCGTTCATCATCGGGTGGGCCCGCAGCGGCTCAATGGCGGCGTGCAGGAAGTAGGGCGTGAACGTCAGCTTGGTGCCCTCGCGCTGCTGGAACGCTGCCTTGTGCGCGTTTCGGTGCTGCACGAGGCCCGTCACGTCCACCTCGGCGAAGCTCGTGACGTGGGCGCTCGTCGCCTTGGAGCGCGTCATGTGCTCGGCGATGAGCTGTCGCATCCGGTCCATGTGGATGACCTCCACGTCGTCGCCGACCGAGGCGGAGGACGGAGCGGCAGCAGGCGCGGGTGCCGGGCGGATCGGTGCGAATGCCGGGGGAGACGGTGCCGCAGGGACCGGAGCCTGCCGGGCCTCCGGCTGTGCCACCGGGACCGGGGTCGGTGCCACGGGCTCCGCCTCGGTGGGGGCGGGAGCTTCCGGGGCGGGCACCGAGGCGGGAGCGGCACCACGCGCGTCCAGGTACGCCATCACGTCGGCTTTGCTCACGCGTCCGTCGGAGCCGCTGCCCTGGATGCTCTGAAGCTCCGCGAGCGAGATGCCTTCGGTCTCCGCGATGGAGCGGACGAGCGGCGAGTAGAAGTTGCCGTCGTCGTCGCGGCGCGGGATGGGACCGGCCTCGCCGTCGCCCCCGACGGGAGCGGCTGCGACCGGCAGGGTGGGGGCCGGGGCGTCCGCCTCGGTGGCCTCTGGGGTCTCGGGCTGGGCGGTGGGCGCAGGAGCCGCGGGCTGCACGTCCCCTGCCACGGCCGAGCCGATGATGGCGATGGGCGTGCCCACGTCCACCGTCTCGCCTTCCTCCACGAGGATCTGGACGAGGGTCCCGGCGGCAGGCGAGGGGACTTCGGAGTCCACCTTGTCGGTCGAGATCTCCAGGAGCGTTTCGTCCAACTCCACCTCGTCACCGACGGCCTTCTTCCATTCCAGGACGGTGCCCTCCATCACGCTCTCGCCCATCTTGGGCATGACCACCTCGGTGCCGCCACCGGCGGGGGCGTCCTGCGAAGCGGGCGTCGGTTCGGGGGCAACCGTCTCGGCGGCTGGGGGCTCGGTGGGCGGTGCCGCCTCCTCGACGGGTGCTTCGGAAGGCGCGATGGGCTGGACGGCCGTCGCCTCCGGCTCGTCAGCGGCAGGAGGTGCCTCGGGAGCGCCGTCGCCGCCGACCGGTGCGTTCACGTCCGTCTCGATCACGGCGATGGGCGTGCCCACGTCCACCGTGTCGTTCTCCTCCACGATGATCTCCACGAGACGTCCGCCCGCGGGCGAGGGGACCTCGGAGTCCACCTTGTCGGTCGAGATTTCGAGCAGTGTCTCATCGGGCTCGACCGTCTCGCCGACGGCTTTCTTCCATTCGAGGACGGTGCCTTCCATGACACTCTCGCCCATCTTGGGCATGACGACATCGACGCGGGCCATTGCGGAGGAGGTAGGGTGCGGAGGAGGCCAAAAAGGTACGGGCGCGGAGCCTACGGCGTCCGGTATGGAACCGCTCCCGATCATGCGGTGAAGACGAGGGCGCTTTCCCCGCCTCGGTGCTGAGCGGGAGGACACCGAGGCGGGTCGTGTGGGATAGGAGGGAGGCGCGTGCTCCGCCTCGGTGCTTGGCCCGTTGCCCGTTGCTACCGGGCAGATCACCGGCGTGCCAGTTCCAATGGTGGTCGCGATGGGGCGGCGAGAAGCGGACAGGCAGACGGGCGCCCGAGACTCCTGAACTCTCACATGCTCCCCACATAACGGGCAGAGGTCGGCGGCTAGATTCTTGTGGTCATCCCTACCACGCCATGTCCCGCGCTCTCGCTGCCAGCCTCGCACTGGCTCTCGTCGTTGCTGGATGCTCGTCGACGCAGCCCGTTCCGCCTCCGCCGCCTGCCCCTGTGGCTCCGGCGCCCGCTCCTGTCGCCGAGGCGGAGACGGTCGCTCCGGTCGCGCCTGTGCTGGCCCCCGACCCCGACACGCCGCTGACCCTCGATCCGGCTGTTCGCAGCGGCGTGCTGGACAACGGCCTCACGTACTTCGTGCGCGAAAACGCCGAGCCGGAAGCGCGAGCGGAGCTTCGCCTCGTGGTGAACGCGGGCTCCATCCTCGAAGAGGACGACCAGCAGGGCCTCGCCCACATGCTGGAGCACATGGCCTTCAACGGGACGGAGAACTTCCCCGAGCAGGACCTCGTGCAGTACCTCGAAGGCATCGGGATGCAGTTCGGGCCGGATGTGAACGCGTACACCTCGTTCGACGAGACGGTGTACATGCTCCAGGTCCCGACGGACAGCCTGGAGACCTTCACGACAGGCCTCGACGTGCTCCGCGAGTGGGCAGGCGCCGTCACGGTTTCTGACGAGGAGGTGGAGAAGGAGCGCGGCGTCATCCTCGAAGAGTGGCGGCTCGGGCAGGGGGCCGTCGGGCGTGTCCAAAAGCAGCACCTTCCCGTGCTTCTTCAGGGCTCGCGCTACGCCGAGCGTCTGCCCATCGGGTTACCCGAGGTGGTGGAAACCGCTCCCGCCCAACGCCTTCGCGACTTCTATCGCGACTGGTACCGCCCGGACCTCATGGCGGTCGTCGTGGTGGGGGACATGGACGGCGCCGAGGTGGAGCGGATGATCCGCGAGCGGTTCTCGGACCTCGCGACCCCGCCCGATGCCCCCGAGCGCCCCTCCTACCCGGTTCCCTCGCACGAGGAGACGCTGACCACCATCGCGACCGACCCTGAACTCCCGCAGGCCCAGGTGTCCATCGACTTCAAGAGCCCGCCAACGGTGCGCGAGACCGTTGGGGATTTCCGCGACGAGATCAAGCGGCGGTTGTTCACCGGGATGCTGAACGAGCGCCTCGGTGAGGTGGCGCGGGGCGCCGATGCTCCGTTCGCGATCGGGTTCGCGGGCCTCGGTGGCGGCTTCCGCACGGTCGGATTTGCGTCGCTGGCGGCGCTGATCCAGGAAGACAAGACCGTGCCTGCGATGGACGCGCTGCTCACCGAGGCGGAGCGGGTCCGGCGGTTCGGGTTCACGCCGAGCGAGTTCGAGCGGCAGAAGACCGAGGTAGCCCGGGGCTATCGCCGCGCCCTTGCCGAGAAGGACAACACCGAGTCGCGCCGCCTCGCGATGCTCTACGTCAGCCAGTTCCTCGAGGGCGACGTGGAGCCTGGCATCGACCGCGCGGCCGACCTTGTGTTCGCGCTCCTGCCCGAGATCACGCTGGAGGAGGTCAACACTCTCGCGGGGCGTCTGCTCCAGACCTCCAACCGCGTCGTGAGTGTGAGTCTGCCGGAGAAGGAGGGCCTCCAGCCGCCCACCGAGGCGGACCTCGCGGCCGTCCTCGCGGGCGTCGCGGCGAAAGACATCGCGCCGTACGAGGACGCGACGACGGATGAGCCGCTGATCGCGGACCTCCCCGCGCCCGGCTCCATCGTGAGCGAGACCCTGTGGGACGAGGCGAACGGCGTCACCGAGATGGTGCTCTCCAACGGTGTCCGCGTCCTCGTCAAGCCGACCGACTTCAAGGCGGACGAGGTGCTGCTGACGGCCTTCAGCCCCGGCGGTACGTCCACGCTGGACCTCGACACGTTCCGCCGCACCGAACTGGCGACCGCCATCGTGGCCGAAGGCGGTGTGGGAGCGTTCGACGCCGTCGCGCTGGGCAAGAAGCTGGCCGGACAGGTGGTCAGCGTGCGGCCGTTCATTTCGGAGCGCGAAGAGGGCTTCTCGGGCACGGCATCGCCCGGTGATCTGGAAACGCTCTTCCAACTCGTCCACCTCTACGCCACGGCGCCGCGCGAGGACGAAGCTGCCCTCGCGACGGTCCGCACGCAGTTCAGCGCGTTCCTCGCCAACATGGGCGCCAGCCCCGAGGGGGCGTT
>JBCCPW010000330.1:0-4709 GCA_039024735.1 Bacteroidota bacterium | reverse complement strand
GTGCCGCGCGGCACGCCGGTCGTCTCCACGCGAGGCCGCTCCTCCGGGACCATCCAGGGGTACAGCACGCGAGACGAGCCCCTCGCGCCCGACCTCCGCGTGGCGGTTCTCGTGGACGGCCGCAGCGCGAGCGCGAGCGAGATCGTGGCGGGCGCGATGCAGGACCACGATCGAGGCGTGGTCGTCGGCGAGACGACGTTCGGGAAGGGCCTCGTGCAGATCGTCCGCCCGATGCCATACGGGACGGCGCTCAAGCTGACCGTCTCGCGCTACTACACGCCCGCCGGGCGGAGCATCCAGTCGGTGGACTATCAGCAGGGGGAGGACTCGCGCGATGTCGCCGAGCGGCCCACGTACACCACCACCAACGGCCGGACCGTGCGCGGCGGCGGCGGCATTGAGCCGGACGAGGACGTGGGCCTCGGGCCGGAGAGCGACCTGGAGGCGGCGCTCGTCCGAGCGGCCAAGTTCCTCCGCTTCGCCAACCGGTTCCGCGCCGAGAACCCCACGCTGCCCTCAGACTTCGCCATCGACGAGGACCTGCTCCGCGACTTCCGCCGCTTCGCCGAGGCGGAAGGCCTCGCGTATCGCACCGCCGCGGAGCGCGAGGCCGACGCTCTCGCCTCGGCGCTCACCGAGGCAGGCTACGACGGCGCGAGCGATGAACTCGCGAGCCTCCGCCGGGCTGTGGAGGGCGAGAAGGCCCGCGACTTCGAACGGCACGCGGCGCGACTCGGCACACGGCTCCGGCAGGAGATCCTCTCACGCTACCTCGCCCAGGGCGACCTCGCGCAGACGCTCCTCGACGGCGACCCGGCCGTGGAGCGCGCCCTGGAGGTGCTCACGGACGCGCCCCGGTACCAGCGCATCCTCGGCGGCTGACCGATCCCGCCTCGGTGGACATGCAGGAGGTGGGCCGTCTCCCGCCTCGGTACCGAGGCGGGGGCGCCAGCGGTCGGTTTGCCGCACCGCCTTGGTCTCGCCACACCCCCCTGACCGTCGCTGCGCTCCAGCCTGTCCCCCCTCGCGCAGCAAGGGGGGACGGACAGTTTTCCCCACATCACGGGCGAGGACACCCCGCACCGCCGTGGGCACGAGGGGGCATCCCTTCTGGACGTTACAGGAGTAGACACGCCCCCATTGCAGCGCGAGGGGGGCTGCCGCGACAGCGGCAGGGGGGTGTGCGGCACTCCGCCTCGGTACCGAGGCGGTCCACCGAGGCGGTCCACCGAGGCGGGATTACCCCTGGCCGGTGCCCTCCTGGTACGCCTCCCAGTCCGAGAGGAATTTCGCGAGGCCGTTGTCCGTCAGCGGGTGCTGGAGCAGCTTCTTGATCACGCCCAGCGGCATCGTCGCCACGTCCGCCCCTAGCTCCGCGCATTCCACCACGTGCATCGGGTGGCGGATGCTCGCCGCGAGGACCTCCGTCTCGTAACCGTAGGTGGTGTAGAGGTCCACGATCTGCCGGATGAGTTCCATCCCGTTGGACGAGATGTCGTCCAGCCGCCCGATGAACGGCGAGATGTACGTCGCGCCCGCCTTCGCGGCGATGAGCGCCTGTGGGGCCGAGAAGCAGAGCGTGCAGTTGGTCTTGATGCCCTCGCCGGAGAGCGTCTTGATGGCCTTGATGCCGTCGAGGATGAGCGGCACCTTCACGACCACGTTGTCTGCGAGCTTGGCGATCTCGTGGGCCTCGTCCATCATCGCGCTGTACTCCGTCGCGACGATCTCGGCGGACACGTCGCCCTCCACGATCTCGCAGATGGCCTGGATGTGGGCGTGGAAGTCCTTGGCGCCCGCCTTCCGCATCAGCGACGGGTTGGTGGTGACGCCGTCGAGGACGCCCATGTCGTTCGCCTCGCGGATCTCGTCGAGGGAGGCGGTGTCGATGAAGAACTTCATGGAGAGGGAGAATCGGGAGGGGGGGTGCGGGATGGTACGGCAGCCGCGGCGGGCGGGTCCGCCCCCACGATGCGGCGCAGCAGACGGGCAAGCTCGCCCTCGCCGAAGGACGGGACCTGCGGGATCTGCTCGAACGCGAAGGGCGGCTCCCGGTCCACGCGCCACGCGAAGACCCACGGGTCGGTCGGGTCCAGACCGAGGCGGCCGAAGCGCACGTCGGCGACCGTGAGCGTGGGCTCGCCCTCCTCCGCCTCGGTACCGAGGCGGGACGAGTCGGCGGGCACCTCGGTGAGCCATCCGCGCGAGAACCACAGGAGCGTGGAGCCCGTGCGGCTCGCGGCCAGGTCCGGCGGAAGGACGGCCAGCGGGATGCTCGGCTCGATGGTCACCGCCTCGGGGCCATCGGTGACGTGGAGCCAGAACGGGTGGATCTGCCCGTCCTCCAGCGCCACGCCGCGCCAGTGGAACGACGAGAGTGGCCCCGCCGCCACGAGCAGCCGCTCCGCCTCGATGCCGCGCTGGACGAGCGCCGCCTCCACCGTCGCGCGGGCCTGCGCCTGCATCGCCACGCCTGCGCCGAGGTAGATCCCGGCCACACCGAGGCCGATCAGACTGGCGCGGCGGGCCCTCGGGGACGCCCCCGCCCGGATCGACACCACTAGCCCGACAGCCATCGCGAGGGTCACCACCGGGTCGATGATGAACACGCTGCTGACCGCAAACGGATGGGGCGAGAACGGCGCGAGGAGTTGGGTGCCGTAAACCGTCAGGGCGTCGAGCGGCGCGTGCGTCGCGAAGGCCCAGAAGAACACGCCGGTCCAGGCCCGCCACGTGTCCTCGGTGCGGCCTCGCCACCAGTAGAATCGCCAGACGAGCCACCCGATCAGCGGGGCCGCGAGAAACGGGAACAGGACGCCGTGCGTGATGCCGCGATGGAAGAGCAACTGCCCGGCGGAATCGAGGAACGGGTACGCGACGATGTCGAGATCCGGGAGGGTCCCCCCGACAGCGCCCCAGGCGGCCGCGCGGCGGCCGAGCCTCGGCCCGCCGCTCGCCACTCCGGCGGTGCTGCCGAGAACGGCCTGGGTGATGGAGTCCATGAGCGAGGGAGCGCGAGGGGGGCGGTGAATCGCGCGAGGCCACGCGGGGTTCTCGTGATCCACGGGCGCGCACGCGGGGGACTCCCGCCTCGGTACCGAGGCGGGCATCGCCGCACGAGGGTTGAGTCGTGAGCACTCCGGGGCGACCTTCGCGCACCTCTCCCCTGCCTCTCGCGTGGAAGCCCTCAGCGTCTTCGACATGCTCAAGATCGGCGTCGGGCCGTCCAGCTCGCACACGCTGGGGCCGTGGCGGGCCGTCCAGCGGTGGCTGGACGACCTGCACGACGCCGGGCTCACGGGGCGGATGGAGCGGCTTCAGGTCCACCTCTATGGGTCCCTCGCGCTGACCGGCCTCGGGCACTGCACCGACCAGGCCGTGTGCCTCGCCCTCCTCGGGCACGACCCCGTCACGATCCCGGTCGACCGCATCCCGGCGTTCGTCGAGGGCCTCGCGCACGACAAGACCCTGCACCTCGGCGGCCGAACGATCCCGTTCGATCCCGCGACGGACATCGTCTTCCATCGCGCCGAGCGCCTCGCGGGGCACGCCAACGGCATGAAATGCGTCGCCGTGGTGGACGGCGCGGAGCACGCCGCGACGTACTTCTCGGTCGGCGGCGGGTTCGTGCTGAAAGAGGGCGAGACGGTCGGCGACGAGGTAACGGTTCGGCTGCCGTACCCGGCGCAGGTGCCCGCCGAGCTTCTGCTCCACTGCCGCCAGTCCGAGACGAGCATCGCGGGAGTAGTGCGCGCCAACGAGCGGGCGTGGCGCTCGCCCGAGGCGGTCCGTGCCGGGCTCGTGGCGATCTGGGACGTGATGCGCGAGGGCGTCTTTCGGGGCTGCCACACCGGGGGCACCCTGCCCGGAGGGCTGGGCGTGGAGCGCCGCGCGGCGGACCTCGCGCGACGGCTGTTGGAGTCGGCCCGCCTCGGTACCGAGGCGGGAGACGCCACGGACTCGGAGACGTGGCTTCGGCGCATCCGGCAGCACGCGTGGCGCTTCCCGCAGGTGCTGACGTGGGTCAGCACGTTCGCGCTCGCCATCAACGAGGAAAACGCCAACCTCGGCCGCGTGGTCACGGCGCCCACCAACGGCGCGGCGGGCGTCATCCCGGCCGTGCTGCTCTACCACGTCTGCTTCTCGGACCGCGAGGTCTCGATGGACGCCATCGCGGACTTCCTGCTGGTGGCGGGCGAGACCGGCACCTTCTTCAAGAAGGGTGCCACAATCTCCGCCGCGATGGGCGGCTGCCAGGCAGAGATCGGCGTGAGCAGCGCGATGGCCGCCGCGGCGCTCTGCGAGGCGCAGGGCGGGACGCCGGAGCAGGCGTTTCAGGCCGCCGAGATCGCCATGGAGCACCACCTCGGGATGACCTGCGACCCCATCGGCGGGCTCGTGCAGGTGCCGTGCATCGAGCGCAACGCGATGGGCGCCGTGAAGGCCATTAACGCGGCGGAGTTGGCGCTGGCCGGACGCGCCGGGCAGGCCCGCGTCTCGCTGGACGAGGTCATCGTGACGATGCGCGAGACGGCGGAGAACATGAGCGACAAGTACAAGGAAACCTCGCAGGGCGGGCTGGCCGCAAACGTCTCGGTGCGCGTGCCGGAGTGTTGAGTTCCGGGTTCCACGGGCGACCGCCGGGTTCCACGGGCGACCGCCGGGTTCCACGGGCGACCGCCGGGTTCCACGGGCGACCGCCGGGTTCC
>JBCCPW010000329.1:0-4722 GCA_039024735.1 Bacteroidota bacterium | reverse complement strand
CCACGTTCTCCGGCACGACGAGCGTGGAACGCGGCTCGTACTCCATGAGCATCACGTCCCCCCCGCCAGAGGCCTCAAGTTCCACGGGGGTCTCGGCCGAGGGAACCGTCTCGGGCGGGGCCTGGGCGCAGCCGACGGCGGTCAGGAGGAGCAGGGCAGCCAGCCGTGGGCGAGACATATCGCGAGGGGAGAGGAAGAGGCTCAACCCCTGTGACCGGCGCGGCGTTCTCCTCGCGAAGCATCGGGTCCCGCCTCGGTGGCGCTGGGACCCTCACCGAGGCGGGAAGACGCGCGCTACCGGCGGCTCGCGAGAGCCAGACCGATCCCGATCAGCGCGGCCGACACCCCGACGACCAGCACCGGCCGCTCCAGCACCGCATCGACCCAGGTGGCCGAGGGCTCCGGCGGCAGCGTGTCGAACGTGTGGACGGACTCGATGGCGCCCGTCTCCTTGTGGATCACGACACGCCCCGCGCCCTGGGCGCGGATGAGCGCGTCGGCCTCGCGGATGGCGTCGGCGCGCGCCTCGGTGGTGAGAACGTCCTGGTCGCGGCCTTCGAGCTTGATCGCCCACGACTCGTCTCGCGGCACGACGTGGTACACATTGGGCATGGGATCCGGCGGGAGTGGGAGGAGAGGGGGCCGTACGGGAGATCGGGGCAGAAGTGGCGGCTACCGCCGAGACGCGAGCGCGATGCCGAGCGCGACGAGACATCCCGCCGCGAGGCCGATCAGGAGAGGGCGCGACAGGCCGTGAGGAGACACCGTCTCGCCCGACGCGATCTGATCGAAGGTGTGGACCCGCTCGATGGCGCCGGTCTCGCCGTGCAGCACGATCCGCCCGGCCCCGAGGCGGCGAATGATCCGCTCCGCCTCGGTGAGTACCTCGTCGCGCGTGTCCGCCTCGACGGAGACGACGGGGGAGCCCTGAAGGCGGGCGGCCCAGCGGCCGTCGCGCGGGACGACGTGGTAGACGTTGTGAGACGACATGGCGAGACGGCGGCAGCGGAACAGACGCACAAGACGCGCGAGAGGCGCCGTCAGTTCTGATACGCGGCCAGGCCACAGCGCCACCGAGGCGGACCGACCGCCCGAACGGAAATACCTTCGGCGACCGTTTCCCCGCCGCGCAGTGAAGAAGATCCTCGGACGCCTCCTCCTCGGGCTCGTCGTGCTCATTGGCCTTCTCGTTCTCGGAGGCTACCTGTTCCTGCGCCAGTCGCTGCCCACCCTCGACGGCGAGCGCTCGCTCACCGGGCTCACCGCGCCGGTCTCCATCGACCGCGACAGCCTCGGCGTGGTCCACGTCCACGCGTCCACCCGCCCGGATGCTGCGTTCGCGCTCGGGTTCGTCCACGCGCAGGAGCGGCGGTTTCAGATGGACCTGCTGCGCCGGGCCGCCGCCGGAGAACTGGCCGCCCTTCTCGGTGCGGATCTTGTCTCGACGGACCGCGTGCTTCGGCCGCACCTCTTCCGTCAGCGCGCCGCCGAGGTCTACGCCGGGCTTCCCTCGCGCCACCGCGAGGTGGTGGACGCCTACGCGATGGGCGTCAACGCAGGCACCGAGGCGCTCGGCGCACGGCCCTTCGAGTACGCCGTGCTGCGGCAGGCACCCGAGCCGTGGCGTCCCGAAGACGCCTTCCTCGCTGCCTACGCGATGGTCCTCGATCTCCAGCGGTCCGACCTCGACGACGAACTGAGCGCCTTCGCGATGGAGGCTGTGTTGCCGCCTGCGCTCGTCCGCTTCCTCGCGCCCGGCGGGGACGAGTGGGATGCGCCCCTCCAGGGCGAGGCCATCGTGGCGCCCTCGCCCCCCCCGTCGGACTCGCTCGGCGGATGGCGTCCCGGTCCCGCAGGCGACGACACGTTCGAGGCGGGCTACCTCGCCGCGCTTCGCGCCGATGCCGAGCGGGTGGGGTCCAACAACTGGGCCGTCGCAGGCGAGCGGACCGCGAGCGGGTCGGCGCTGGTCGCCAACGACATGCACCTCGGCCTCGGCCTGCCGCACATCTGGTTCCGCGCCTCGGTGACCGTCCCCGACTCGACCGGCGAGGAGCGGACCGTCTCGGGCGTGACGCTCCCTGGGACGCCGCTCGTGGTCGTCGGCTCCAACGGGGACGTGGCGTGGGGCTTCACCAACTCCTACGGCGACTACATCGACCTCGTCCGCCTCGTGACCGAGCCGGGCCTCCCGAACCTCGTCCAGACGGACAGCGGGACCGTCGCCGTGGACACGCTCCGCGAGACGATCCGCGTCGCCCACGGCGAGCCGGTGGACCTCGCCATCCCGATGACGCCGTGGGGGCCGGTGCTCTTCACCGACGGCCGAGGCGACCGCTACGCCGTGCAGTGGGGCGCCCATCGCGCCGAGGCGACCAATCTCACGCTCCTCGATCTGGAGACCGCCCGAACGCTGGACGACGCGATGGCCGTCGCGAACCGCTCCGGCATCCCGGCGCAGAACTTCGTCGCTGGGGACCGAGGCGGGCGGATCGGGTGGACCCTCGCGGGGCAGATCCCCAACCGCGAGGGGCGCATCGGGAGGCGTCCGGTGGACTCCACCGATCCCAACGCCCGATGGGACGGCTTCCTCGCGCCCGACGACGTACCCCGCGTGGTGGCCCCGGCGGACGGGCTTCTCTGGACCGCGAACTCGCGCGTGGTGGACGGCGAGGCGCTCCGCCTCATCGGCGACGGCGGCTACGCGCACGGCGCCCGTGCCCGGCAGATCCGCGACCGTCTTCGGGCGCTGTCCCAGCCCGCCACCGAGGCGGACATGCTCGCCATCCAACTGGACGACGAGGCCGTCTTCGTGGAGCGATGGCACGGTCTCCTGACGGAGGTGCTCGCCGACGCGCCCCTGTTCGACGGCCGCGACGCCGCACGAGACCGCCTCGGTGCGTGGACCGCCGAGGCGGACGCGGACGACCCGGCCTACGGGCTCGTCCGGCGGTTCCGGCAGACCCTCGGCGCGGCGGTCGCGAGCGCTCTCTTCCGCGACGCGCAGGCCGTCTGGTCCGAGGCGTCCTCGCTCCCGGAGCCCGCCCTCTGGCGCCTCGCGACGGAGCGCCCGGACCACCTGCGCCCGATGGACCTGGAATCGTGGGATATGCTTCTCCTGGATGCTGCCATGGCGGCCATCGAGGACTCGCCCGCGACGTGGGGCGAGGAGAACGCCGCGTCCATCGAGCACCCCATGGCCGACGCGCTGCCCCTCCTCGGCCGGTTCCTCCGCCTCCCCGAGGACCCGCTGGACGGCGACGCGTGGACGCCGCGCGTCGCCCGGCCGGGGTTCGGCGCGAGCCAGCGCATGGCGGTCTCGCCGGGCCGCGAGGCCGAGGGCATCCTCCACATGCCGGGCGGGCAGAGTGGCCACCCGCTCTCGCCGTTCTGGGACGCCGGACACGACGCCTGGGTGGAGGGCCGCCCGCTGCCGTTTCTTCCCGGCCCGTCGCGCCATCAGCTGTGTCTGTGGCCGTCCCACCTGTCCTTCCAGCCGACTGAGGCCCAGTCCACCCCCTGCGCATCCCGATGATCCCCGCCATGTCCCGCCTCGGTGCTTGTGTTCTCGTCAGCGTGCTTGCTCTCGCCGGGTGCAGCCATTCGCCTGTCCCGCCCGCCACCGAGGCGGACGGCGTCGTTGCGACTCCACCGGACGCGCCCGCGCCAGACACGCCCGCCTCGGACGCGCCTGCGCCTGAGACGCCCCCGAGCCCGCCGCGAGACCTGACTCTCCCCACGCCGCTGCTGCCCTCCTTCTCGGCCATCGACACGACCCAGATGCGGGCACACATCGCGGAACTCGCCTCGGACCGATACGAGGGGCGCGGCACGGGCACCCCCGGCGAGGCGATGACGGTCGCCTACATCATCCGCGAGTTGCAGCGCGTGGGCATGGTCGGCGGGATGCCAGACGGCTCGTTCACGCAGCCCGTCCCGCTTCGCAGCGTGCAGACCCTTCGCGCCGACGGCCTCCGCTTCACCCCCGAGGCGGGCGATCCCATCCCGCTTACCTACGGCCCCGACCTGATCGGCGTCCCGGACGACATCCGCGAGGCGCTCTTCTTCGACGGCGCCCCGATGGTGTTCGTCGGCTACGGCATCACCAACCCCGGCTACGATTGGGACGACTACGACGACGTGGACGTGCGCGGCAAGGTGCTCGTCTCGTTCGTCAACGACCCGCCCGCGACCGCCTCAGAGCCGACCCTCTTCCAGGCCGACACGCTCACGTACAACGGCCGCTGGATGTACAAGTACGAGGAGGCCCGCCGCCGAGGCGCCCTCGCGATGCTGCTCATCCACACGACGGAGACGGCCGGATATCCCTTCTCGGTGCTCAACTTGGATCCTTACGGCGAGCGCTACACAGGCGTGGAGCCGCCCGAGGGCGCGCTGGGGCTGGCCGGATGGATCAGCGAGTCCGTCGCGCGGCGGCTCGCGCAGGCCAGCGGGATGTCTCTGGAGGACTGGTTCCGGCTCGCCGGGAGCCGCGCCTTCCGCCCGATAGACCTGCCCGTCACGTTCTCTGCCTCGATGGACTTCGCGCAGGAGCCGGGTGTCACCGGGACCAACGTCGTCGCGAAGATGCCGGGCCAGACCCCCGAGTCGGTCGTCTACACGGCCCACCACGACCACCTCGGTGTGGACGCCGAGCGCGAGGCCCGAGGCGAGGACGGCATCTACAACGGCGCCGTAGACAACGCGAGCGGCGTCGCGATG
>JBCCPW010000328.1:0-4733 GCA_039024735.1 Bacteroidota bacterium | reverse complement strand
GTAGTCGGCGTTGATCTGGGCGAGGTCCCACCCGGCCGGATAGCCGAGGGCCTGCTGGATCTGGGCGGCGGTTTCGCCGTCGGCCCCGTTGAGGAGCATCGTCAGCGCGACGCTCGCGCTCAACGGGGAGAGCATGAGGTTAGCCGTGGTGTCGGCCGAGACCCGGGCGTAGAGCGAGGTCCCGAAGGCGTTGCCGCTGCGGACGAGGGCCTCGCCTGAGTCCGAGAGGTCGATGCGTGCCGGGTCGGTCGGGGTGTCGCTGCCGCCGAGGGTGTCGCATCCCGAGAGGAGCAGCGCGAGGAGAACGACGAGGGACGAGATCCGCATGAAAGAGGGGAGAGGGGTTGGTCTGGATGGAGTACGGACGCCGCGCGCGGAACGCTGCATCCCTCCTTTCCCTCTGCCTACGATTCTCCCCGCCTCGGTACCGAGGCGGACCCGGCGGATGGACCGGTCACGAGACGCAGACCCCGCGCGTGACCCTCGTGAGATCGACACGAGGTGTGTCGGCACGCTTGGCCCGCCGTTTGTGGATGTGTCTCTCCTGGCTTCTTCGGTTCTGTGCCCTCCTTCGCCCCCCCCAGCTCCCAGTCGGAGCCCATTGGCCTTCTCTACCGCCTTCTCGCGTCTGACGTCCCTTCTGAGGACGCGGATCTCTCCGCTCTTCTCGCGCTCGCCATCCCCGCGCTCGGTGTCGAGGCGGGGTATGTCGGAACCATCGAGGGCGATCAGTACACGGTGGAGGCGGCGTACCCGCCCACCGGACCCCTTGCTCCAGGCGAGGTGGTCCCCCTGATTCAACGCCCGTGCGCTCGTGCCGTGAAGGAAGGGCGCGTCGTGCTGGCAGAGGCCGACAACGAGTACCCCGGCCTCGTGGCGTATCTCGCGGCTCCTGTCCAGATCGGGGGTCAGATCGGTACGGTCTGCTTCACGTCCAGCCGGACGACGGTCTTCGGCGAGGGCGCCATCGCGCTCATCGAACACCTCGCGACGTGGATCGGCACCGACGCCACCACCGAGGCGGGCACATCCACAACGGTACAGCAGGCCGTGGATCGGTTTGGACACGAGGTTCGAACGCCTCTTACCACGGTGCTGGGCCTGTCGCATCTGCTCCGCGAGACGCCCCTCAACGCCAACCAGCGCGTGCTCCTCGATGGCATCGAGACGGCGGCGCGAGCCCTTCAGTCCGTTCTGGAGGTGGCCCTGCACGAGACCTCGGATGCGACACCGGTCACCGTCAAGACCGTCGTGGAGCCACCGGCGGAGGCAAGTCTCGCCGACGTGAGCGGCACGCGCATCCTGCTCGTGGAAGACGAACCGGCGAACCGGTACCTCGCGCGAGCCCTCTTGGAGAGTTGGGGCGTGGTGGTGACCGAGGCGGGCGATGGCGGGGAGGCGATCCAGATCGTCGCCGACTCTCATGACTTTGACCTCGTGCTGATGGACCTCCAGATGCCACGCATGGACGGCCTGGAGGCCACACGCATCATCCGCGAGACGCTGCGCATCTCGTCGGAGGCGTTGCCCATCATCGCCGTCACGGCCACGTCGCTGGCCAGCCAGCACGATGCCATCGCCGCCTCGGGCCTGGACGAGGTGCTGCGCAAGCCCTACCGCTCCGACACCCTTCGAGATCTCATCTCGCGATGGGTTCAGGTCGACGCTAGTACAGATCCTGTGTCCTCTCCGCCCCCTCTGGCGCCGACGGTCCGTTCTCCGCAGGCCGTGCCCGACACGGCCGGGTAGCGGGCGCACCCGTTCGTCCGCGAGGCGGCCGTTCGGGAGAAAGACCGCGGCGCTGGAGGTCGTCCTCCTCGGTGCGGCGTCGCCCGGCGACCGTCGCGACGTTGGCCCATCTCGACGTACCGCTCGGCCTCGCGAGCAGCGGACCGAGGCGGTCACCCGTTCTACCCGCTCCGTCTCGGTACCGAGGCGGCAAGGATTGGGGCGGCGGGTGAACACCGGCCGAAGCGGTCACCCAACCGCGAACCCGCCCAACCGCCACGCGTAGTTTCACTTTCCACCGAAACCCGCTGATACCGGCCCTGTTATGCCCGGCCAGTTCGTCAACAACGCCACCCCCGAGGAGCGCCAACTCAACTTCTGGGAGCGCCTCTACCTCCCGGAGATCTTCAAGGGCCTCGGGTACTCTGCCTCCAAGATGAAGCTGGAGGCCTACACCTTCGAGTACCCCGAGGAGCAGTGGTACCCGCCCGACTCGTACCGTGGTCGGCCTGTTCTCGTGGAAGAGCAGGGCCGCCCGCGATGCGTGGCGTGCGGGCTGTGCGCCCGCTCGTGCCCACCGCTCGCTATCTCCATGCAGGCGCATGAGGTCACGGACGACATCAAGGAGCGCGAGCCGGAGTGGTTCGAGATCAACATGCTCCGGTGCATCTACTGCGGCTTCTGCGAGGAGGTCTGTCCCGAGGAGGCCATCGTGATGTCCAAGGAGTACGACATGACGTTCCAGCACCGAGACGAGGCGCACTTCGGCATCGACAAGCTCCTCGTGCCCAAGGAGCGGCTGACCGACCGGCTCAACTTCCTGGAGAGCCGTCGCAACGGGCAGTTCGGCGAGGCGTGGGACTACCAGGAGAGCAACAACGTCCACACCCTCCGCAACCGCCTCGATTATCTCGCGAGCATTGAGGAGGGGATCGCTGGGGCCGACGAGAACGAGCCTGCCGGGGCGGAGGTCGTCGCGTAGCCCGTGAGGAGGAGCCCGCCGGGCGTTCCCCACGGGACCTTTCCCAGTCGCCATGGTTGATCTCGACCGCTACCGCGAGCCCTCGCGAGAGCCTGCCGTTCTGGAGGCCCGTCGCCACGCTCTGGTGGAGCAGATGCGCTGGCTCATCGCCGAGGCGGACGCCCTCGGTCCCCTCCTCGGTTCTCTCCCGCCGTGGGCCGTGGATCAGGCCCCTGTTCCGGAGGAGTTGTCGATCAAGGAGACGCTCCAGGCCCTCGCTGCGGTTGACCGGACCGTGATCCCGGCGTGGCTCGACCGCATCACCGAGGCGGACGGAGACGACGTGCTGGCCTTCGAGTCGCCCCACCTCGGTGACGCCGCCGCGGGAGCCAACGACCGGGACCTCGCCGATCTCCTCGCCGACGTGACCGCCGCGCGCGAGCCGCTCGCCGCCCGGGTCGCGGAGATCCCGGCGGCGACTTGGGACCGGGCCGTCTCACTCGATGGCGAGGCGATGGATCTGTACGGCCTCGTGCTCGCCATCGTCCGGCGCGACGCCGATGAACTCAAGACGCTGGCCTACCGCCTCCACGGCGCCGATCTCAGCCAGCGCCAGCGATGAGCCGCGCCCGGTGGGCGGCGCTCGTCTTCGGGACGCTGGGCCTCGGGAGTGCCGCAGCGGTGATCGGCGTGGGCTCGCTTCTGACCGCACCCGTCACGCGCACAATCGGGCCCCCGCCCGAGGATCTCAACGCCGAGTCGCTCACGATCTCCAGCGCATCCGGATCGACCCTCGCGGCGTGGCATGTCCCGGCGGATTCCGCGCAGCGAGCCGTCGTACTCCTGCACGGGATCCGCGCGGATCGCCTCGCGCTGGTAGACCGCGCCCGGCTCTTTCGGGAGGCGGGGTACCACGTGCTCCTGTTCGATTTTCAGGCACACGGCGAGAGCCCCGGCGAGAGGATCACCCTCGGATGGCGGGAGCGCCACGATGCCGTCGCGGCGGTTCGCTGGATGCGCGGTCGGCATCCCGGCGTGCCTGTGGCCGTCGTAGGCCAGAGCATGGGCGGGGCAGCGGCGCTCTACGCGGGTCCTGATCTGGATGCGGACGCGCTCGTCGTGGAATCCGTCTACGGGTCCATCCGCGAGGCCACCGAGAACCGGATCGCGATGCGCCTCGGTGCCCCCGGGCGCTGGTTGGCGCCAGTGCTGACCGCGCAAATGCGCGTCCGCCTCGGTGTCTCGCCGGACCGCCTCCAGCCCGCCGAGGCGGTTCGCCAGATCACCGCTCCAATCCTGATCGCGGGCGGAACCGAGGATGCTCACGCCTCGGCCGAGGAGGTCCGACGCATCCACGCCCACGCGCCCGAGCCCAAGGCGCTCTGGATGGTGGAAGGCGCCGCCCACCAGGATCTTCACGCCTTCGACGCGGCCGCCTACCGCGCCGCGGTCCTTCCGTGGCTCGATGACACGCTGCGCTGACTTCCGCCTCGGGACCGAGGCGGGCAGAGCCGTCGGTACCTTCCCGCGTGGCACGAAAGAAGAACACCGGCCCCTCCTTCGACGACCTCTCGACCGCGCTCCGCAGCGGCAACGTGGCGCCGCTGTACTTCCTCTACGGCGCCGAGGGCTTCCTCATTGACGAACTCCAGAAACTGGCGGTCGCACTCGTCCCAGAGCACGAGCGTGACTTCAACCTGAGCATCGTCTTCGGCCCCGAAGCGCAGGCACAGGCCGTCCTCGCGCAGTGCGCGCAGTTTCCCATGATGGCGGAACGGCGCGTCGTCATCGTGCGCGGGTTTGAGCAACTGGACGGCAACGCGCTCTTCAAGGGCTACGCCGAGGCACCCAACCCGACAGCGGTGGTGCTGCTCTGCTGCCACAACAAGCCCAACCTCAACCAGCATCCGTACCGCGCGCTCCGTCAACACGCCGTCGCGGCGGAGTTTGAGACATTCAAAGGCGGTCGGCTGGCAGGATGGATCGAGCAACGGTTCAAGGCCGCGGGCGTCTCCACCGAGGGGGGAGCGGCGGCGATGATCGC
>JBCCPW010000327.1:0-4763 GCA_039024735.1 Bacteroidota bacterium | reverse complement strand
CCGCCGAGAAGTGGAGGAAGCGGTTGTCGAGGACGACGAAGTCGTTGCCCGACCCGTTCATCTTGGTGAACGGCACGATGAGCGGCTGGCGTGCAATCATGGGAGCGTCTCGCGTGGGATGCGCGAAGGTCCCGAGGCGGGCCGAGCGCGTCAAGCGAAGACCCGGCCGGTACCTCGTCGGCTCCGCACGCGGGGGACCGAGGCGGAACCCTCCTCGGGTGGCTACCCTTGAGGCATCCCCACGCCTCTGCCATGACCGCCCGGTTGCTCCTTCTCGCGCTGCTCCCTCTCGCGGCCTGTTCGGCCCCCGCCGATCCACCGACCGCTGCCGAACCACCCGCCTCGGTGAGTCCACCCGCCTCGGTGACCACACCTGCCTCGGCGGCCGACACGCCCGAGGACCGTGCCCGCGCTGCGGGTCTCATCGCCGCGCAGGCCGCGCAGATCGCGTCGCTTCGTGCGCCCGTCGCTCTCCCCTCGCGCATGGACGGCTGGAGGGTGGACCGCGTCCAGATCGACGACCCCGCGATGGACGGCACGCCGATGGGCGTCGTCGGCTACGCCGTCCGATGGAGCCGTCTGGACGGCGCGTGCGTCGAGATCCTCGCCTCCAACGACGGCCTCGGGGGTCCCGACTTCCCCACCGTCTCCACGCGCATCCGCCTCATGCAGATGCCGGGCACCCCCGAGGCGGAACTCTTCAAGGCCGCCGACGACCCCGAGGCGACGAGTGCCCAGAACTGGGGGCAGGGAACAGTCATCTCGGACTACGTCGCGTCGGGCGACGAAGCCGATTTCCTCGCCATCTGGCTCCTCAGCACCGGCGACGATGGGTGCCAGCCTCTTGAGTTGGAGGAGGCTGCGGGTATCCTCGCGCGGTTGCGCCCGCTCCGCGATGGCGGCAGCCTCGCGCGCGATCCGCTCGACGACCCCACGCTCGGACGCTTCGCCTTCGACGACGGCGTCACGGGCGACGCCGTGAGGGTCGGCAATCCCGAGCAGACCGTCCGCGCCTACTTCGAGGGAGCGGAGACGCCTACCGAGGTGGAGACGGTCCGCGAGACGGCGGACGAGGTGCGCGTGCTCGCCACCCAGTCCAGCCTCGCCGACGACTCCGTGCGCGACCTCCGCACGCTGTTCGTCTTCGAGGCGAGCGAGGACGGCTGGACGTTCGTCGTCGCGGGGACCCAGACGCGCTGCTGGCCGGAGCGCGGGCACCAGGACTGGAGCGCCGAGCGCTGTCTCTGACCCCGTCCCGCCTCTGTGCGGGTTGTCCTTGGGCAGCGTTCGAGTCGGGCCGAGGCATCGATGCAGGGGGACGACGGACGACAGCCGCCTCCGAAGAATCCCTGTGCACCGAGGCGGACGCCCGACCGCCGACCACAGACGGCGGACCGCCGCTGCGCCATTTCGGCGGTCTGCGGTCGGCCGTCAGCGGTCGTTTGAGACAACGGGCACCGAGGCGGGAACGGTCACGCCTGCACATCGGCCCACGCGAGGCCGTGCTTGGCGAGGTACTTCCGTAGGCGGTCGCTGTCGTTGGTGCTCGCGCGCCGCTTGCGGGACTCGGCGAAGAGCGTCCGCCCGGCGTCGGAGAGCGAACGGGACTGGCGGCACACCCGGATCACGTCCGCCAGTTGGACCCGGTCGAAGCGGTCCAGCGCGGCGACGCGCGCCTCGCCGAGCACCTCCACGAGCAGTGCGTCGCCACCGAGGCGGTCGGTGCCGCGCCAGTGGCGGCGGAGCCTCGCGATCTCGCCGTCCACCACCTCGTCCGTGATCCGGCCGCCGGGCGCGAGCGTCGCCATCCGCGTGACGGCGGCGTTGAGGTCGCGGAAGTTGGCCGTCCACGGGGCGTCGGCGCCCTCGGCAAAGCGGAGAAAGCGGGCCTGCGCCTCGCGCGAGAACCGGACCTGCCGCCTGTGCTCGCGCTCGAAGCCTGCCAACTCGAACGCGAGGTTGGGCGCGATGTCCTCGCGCCGCTCCGCGAGGCCGGGCAATTCGAACGTCCACAGGTCGATCCGCGCCAGGAGGTCGTCCCGGAAGGAGCCAGTCGCGACCGCCTCGCGCAAGTCCCGGTTCGTCCCGGCGATGAGTTGAAAGTCGCTCTCCCGCTCCTTGTCCGCGCCGACCGGCAGAAACGCCTTCTCCTCCAGCGCGCGAAGGAGCATCGCCTGCTCGTCCAACCCGAGTTCGCCGATCTCGTCCAGGAACAGGATCCCGCCGTCGGCCTCGCGGAGCAGCCCGCCTCGGTCCTTGATCGCGCCTGTGAACGCGCCGCGCACGTGCCCGAAGAGCGCCGAGGCGGCGGCATCGCCCCGGAGTGTGGCGCAGTTGACCTCCACGAAGGCCCCCGCCACCTGCCCGCGCGAGCGCTTCAACTCGTAGATCTTCCGCGCGAGACGGCTCTTGCCCGCGCCCGTCGGGCCGTTGAGCAGGATGGGCGAGCGCGACCCGATGGCGACCCGCTCGATCTCGTCGATGAGTGCGTTGAACGCCGCGTTGCGCGTCTCGATGCCGCTCTTGAGGTACGAGCGCACGTCGGCGTGGTGCTGCGCCTCGCGGGCCGCGATCCGGTCGTAGCGCGAGAGGTCCAGGTCGATGATGCGCGCCTCGCCTGCGGCGTCGCCCTCGGAGCCTGGCGAGGTCTGCACGATGCGCGCGGGGACGTACCGCGCCTCGGTGAGGAGGAAAAAGCAGATCTGCGCGACGTGCGTGCCGGTCGTGAGGTGGACGAGGTAGTCCTCCGTCTCCACGTCGAAGGCGTAGCCGGAGGCCACGTCGTAGAGCGCGCCGTAGACCTCCTCGAAGTCCCACGGGTCGTCCATCGCCACCTCGTGCAGCCGGACCTCCGTCTCGGGCGAGACGAGCGCCACGTCCTTCGCCACGGTCTGCGCCAGCGCGGTGTACGCGGGCTGGTGCAGCAACTCGTAGCGGTCGATGAGCAAATCCGGCTGCTGGCACAACCCGACGCTCGGCCGCCATTTCTCCCAGCGGCGTGCGTCGCGCGGGGCGCGGTCCAGGGTGGCCCCGACGAGGCCGAAGGCGACGGTCATCTCGATGTCGGAATGCGGACGTGAGAAGGCGGATGGGAGGCGTCGGTCCGCCTCGGTACCGAGGCGGGTGGATCGGCGGTGATGCCCGTAGGGGCGATCCGCCGGATCGCCCGGGTCTCCGATGGCGGGTGGGTCCGCATGGGCACCGAGGCGGACGGGGTAGGCGCGCGACGATGATACATCCAGATACAAAAAGATCGTAATTACGAGGATGCCCGCCTCGGTGTGAAGCCAAAAACCGCCGATTTCCTCGTCTCAGGGCAGATTCTGTCTGCACCGAGGCGGTTGGCACGCGGTTCTCAAGGAGGGTCGGCGTCCCCGTAGCCCACACAACAGAACGGGGGACGCCATGAACACCACTCTCTTCCGCACCCTTCGGGGCCGCCTCACGCCCGCCGCCGACGCTCGCAACCACGAGCGCGCTCCGGCCTACGCGCTGACGCCCGAGCAGGCCCTCGCGCAGTTCGCCGCCACCGGCACGCTGCACGCCACGTTCTACGCCTCCGCCGAGGCGCAGCTCGAGGACATCCTGCACCTCGCCACCGAGGTGGAGCCGACGTTCGTCGCGCAGACGGCCGTGGTGGCACGGGAGCAGGGCCACATGAAGGACGTGCCCGCCCTCCTGGCCGCCCACCTCGCCGTGCGAGACGTGGCGCTTCTGGAGCGGGTCTTCCCTCGCGTGATCGACAACGCCCGGATGCTCCGCACGTTCGTGCAGATCCTCCGCTCGGGTGCCGTCGGTCGGAAGTCGCTCGGTTCGGCGCCCAAGCGGATGGTCCGCGACTGGCTCGCGGCCCGCTCCGATGAGGCGCTGTTCCGGGCCTCGGTCGGCAATCAGCCCTCGCTGGCGGACATCGTCAAGATGGTCCACCCGCGCCCGGCGACGGCCGCCCGGCGTGCGCTCTACGCCTACCTCATCGGCCGCGAGCACACCGAGGCGGACCTGCCCGCGCTCGTCCAAGCCTACGAGGCGTTCAAGGCGGATCCCGCCTCGGCGCCCGTCCCGGACGTGCCGTTCCAGATGCTGGCCTCGCTGCCCCTCGGGGACGCGGAGCAGGCCGTCTGGGCCGAGATCGCGCGGACCGCGCCGTGGCACGCCACGCGGATGAACCTCAACGCCTTCACCCGGCACGGCGCCTTCGCCGAACCCGGTGTGGCCGAGGCGGTCGCCGCGCGGCTCTCCGACCCGGAGGCCATCCGGCGCGCACGGGCGTTCCCGTATCAGCTCTTCGTCGCCTGGACGCAGACCGGCGGCGGGGTCCCGCAGACCGGCCGTGGTCGGTTCTTCCGTCGGGCCTCGGCAGAGGCTCCCACGAAGACGCAGGTCCCGGCCATCGTCCGCGATGCGCTTCAGGACGCGATGGAGATCGCCATCGAGAACGTCCCGGCCATCGAGGGCCACGTCGTCGTCGCGCCGGATGTCTCGGGCTCCATGCAGAGCCCGGTCACCGGCTACCGACGCGGCGCGACCTCGGCGGTCCGGTGTGTGGACGTGGCGGCGCTGATCGCGGCAGCCATCGTGCGGAAGAACCCGCGTGCCCGCGTGCTCCCCTTCGAGCATCGCGTGGTGGACGTGCGGCTCAACGCGCGCGACTCCGTCGTGACCAACGCGCAGCGTCTGGCCTCGGTCGGCGGTGGCGGGACGAACTGCTCGGCTCCGCTGGAGCAGCTCCTCCGCGACCGCCAGCCGGTGGACCTCGTCTTCCT
>JBCCPW010000326.1:0-4779 GCA_039024735.1 Bacteroidota bacterium | reverse complement strand
CGTCGGCGTGGCGCTCGGCGTGGCCGTCGTGGTGGCCGTGGACCTCGCCAACGCCAGCGCGACGCGCGCCTTCCGGCTGTCCTCGGAGAGCCTGACGGGCCGCGCGACGCACGTCGTTGTGGGGGGACCGGGCGGTGTGCCGGGGGACCTGTATGCGCATCTCGCGGTGGACCGGGGCCTGACCGCAGCGCCCGTCGTGGAGGGCTTCGCGCGGGCCGAGGCGGACAGCGCCCGCGTGCTCCAGATCCTCGGCATCGACGGGTTTGCCGAGGCGGACTTCCGGCCGTTCGTCGCGCCCCGGAGCGATGCGGCGGTGGACCTGCCGGGGCTCCTCACCACGCCCGGCGGTGCGCTGATCTCATCCGGCACGGCGGCGGACCTCGGCGTCGAGGCGGGGGACACCTTCGGGGTCCGCGTGGACGGGCGCGCGGAGCGGGCGACGGTGCTCGGGGTGCTCACGCCAGACGACGACCGGAGCGCCGCCGCTCTCCAGAACCTCCTCGTCGTGGACGTGGCGACGGCGCAGGAATGGCTGTCGAGTTCTGAGTTCCGAGTTCCGAGTTCCGGGTTTGACTCCACTCGGAACCCGGAACCGGAAACTCGGAACCGACTCTCGCGCATCGACCTGTTGCTCCCCGAGGCGGGCGTGGATTCTCTCGTGGCGTCCATCGAGGCGGGCCTGCCGGATGGGCTGGAGGTCCGTCCCGCCTCGGCGCAGGCCGACGCACTGGAGACCATGACGGCGGCCTTCCGGCTGAACCTGACCGCGCTCAGCCTCCTCGCGCTCGTCGTGGGGCTGTTCCTGATCTACAACACGGTCACGTTCACCGTTGTGCAGCGGCGGAAACTGCTGGGCACCTACCGCGCGCTCGGCGTGACGCGGCGCGAGGTCTTCCGCCTCGTGCTCGGCGAGGCGCTGGTGGTGGGGGCCGCCGGAACGGTGGTCGGGCTCGGCTTGGGCATCGTGCTTGGCGCGGGCCTCGTGCAACTCGTGACCCAGACCATCGGCGACCTGTACTTCGTCGTGCGCGTGCGCGAGCTCTCGCTGGACCCGTGGAGCCTCGCGAAAGGCATCGGGTTGGGGCTGGGCGCGAGCCTCCTCGGTGCGCTGCGGCCGGGCTGGGAGGCGGCGAGCGTGGCGCCCGCGAGCGCGCTCCGGCGGTCGCAGCAGGAGGACCGCCTCGGTGCGCGCGCCGGACGGTACGCGCTCGGCGGGCTCGCCTCGGTGGCGCTGGGCGCGGGGCTGATCCTCGTGCCCGGCGGCATCGCGGTGGCGTACATCGGGCTGCTGCTGCTCATCGTCGGGGCGGCGCTGGCGGCGCCGTGGGCCACCCGGCTGTTCTCCGGCATCGCGAGCCCTGTGCTGGCCCGTCTCTTCGGCCCGACCGGCCGGATGGCCGCGCGAGGCATCACGGCGAGTCTCTCGCGCACGGCCATCGCGGTGGCAGCGCTGGCTGTGGCCGTCGCGAGCACCGTCGGCGTGGGCGTGATGGTGTCCTCGTTCCGCGTGACGGTGGAGGAGTGGCTCGGGACGGTGCTCCAGGCCGACACCTACATCCAGCCGCCCGCGACGGTCTTCCGCCGAGGCGGGGGTTTCCTCGACCCGGGCCTCGCTGACGACCTCCGCACGCTGCCCGGTGTGGCCCGCGCCGATGGCCTCCGCGTCCGCCAACTCGACACCGACCTCGGTCCGGTGGACCTCGTGGTCGCCGAGGTGGACTCCGTCCGCGCGGGCATCTACCGCTACAAAGAGGGCGAGGCCGAGGCGGTGGCGCGGGCCACGCGCACGGGCGCCGTGGCGGTCAGCGAGCCCTTCGCGTTTCGCTTCGATGTGGGCGCGGGCGACACCCTCCGCCTGCCCACCGACCGAGGCGAGCGGGCCTATCCCATCGCGGGCGTCTACTACGACTACGGCAACGACCTGGGCGTCGTGCTGATGCACGAGGAGACATTCCTCGAGAGCTACGCCGATCCGGGCCTCTCGGGCCTCGCGTTGACGGCGGCGCCAGGCGTGGATCCCGAGGCCCTCACCGAGGCGGCCCGGGCGGCCTCCGAAGGGCGGCAGCAACTCGTGGTGCGGAGCAACCGGTCGCTCCGGCAGGCCAGCCTGGACATCTTCGACCAGACGTTCGTCGTGACCAACGTGCTGCGGTTGCTCGCGGTGCTCGTGGCGTTCGTGGGGGTGCTCAGCGCGCTGATGGCGCTCCAACTCGAACGCCGCCGTGAACTCGCGATGCTGCGCGCGCAGGGCATGACGCGCCGCGAGGTGGCGCGGATGGTCATCGCGCAGACGGGGCTGATGGGCCTCTGGGCGGGCGCCCTCGCGCTGCCGCTGGGGCTCGCGCTGGCCGCCGTGCTCGTGTTTGTGGTCAACGTGCGGTCCTTCGGGTGGACGCTCGCGTTTACGGTGGACCCATGGATTCTGGTGCAGGCGGTCGCGTTGGCGGTCGTGGCGGCGGTGCTGGCGGGGGCGTACCCGGCGTGGGCGATGGGGCGCTCGGATCCGGCGCTGGCGATGCGCGAGGAGTGACCCGGCCCGCCTCGGTGCGTTCGCAGAGGCACCGAGGCGGGATCCGTCGTCGTACCCTCCGGCGTCTCGCCTCTCCCGCCGTGATCGCCCGTCTCGCCCTCGCTGTCGTCGTCGTCCTCACGGGCTGCTCCGCCTCGGTGCCGTCGCCGGAGCCTCCACACGCGCCCGCGCCACCGGGGTGGCGGCAGCACGAGACCGAGCGCCCGCAGCCGCCACGCGTCCAGCCCGCCGAGGCGATGCCGTCTCTCGCGCCGCCGTCCGATGCCGTCGTGCTGATCGGACCCGGTGGCGACCCGGGCGACCACTGGGAGACGATGGGCGGAGACCCGATCCGCTGGCAGACGCGAGAGGGCGCGCTCGTCGTGACGCCGGGGAGTGGGCCCATCCGCACACGCGAGAGCTTCGGCGATGTCCAGGTCCACATGGAGTGGAGACCCGCCGATGAGCCGGACAAGGACGGCCAGGACCGGAGCAACTCGGGCCTGTTTCTGGCCGGTGATCGCTACGAGGTCCAGATCCTCGACAACTGGCAGAACGAGACCTACGCCGACGGACGGGCCGCCGCGATCTACGGGCAGTTCCCGCCGCTCGCCGCCGCCTCCCGCCCGCCCGACGAGTGGCAGCGCTACGACGTGTTCTTCCGCATGCCACGCTTCGCGGACGACGGGTCGCTGCTCGAAGCTGCCCGCATGACCGTGCTGCACAACGGCGTCCTCGTGCAGAACAACGAGATTCTGCCCGGGATGACCATCTGGCTGGAGTCGCTCCCGTACGAAGCCCACGGCCCCGGTCCGATCTCCCTTCAGGATCACGGCAGCCCGGTCCGCTTCCGCAATCTGTGGGTGCGCGAGATCCCGGAGCGCGAGGCGCCCCCTGCTCGCTACACCCTCCCGGATCCCATGGCGTTGACCCGCGCACAGACCGCCCGTCTCCTCGGTCGCTACGCGCGCGAGGGCGGCGGGACTCTCATCATCGAGCGGCTGGGCGACGGCCTCGGCATGTCGATGCCCTGGCGTCCGGGTGTGCTCCCGCTCGTTCCGCTCTCCCCGACGCGGCTCCACCTCGCGAACACCAACGGCGTGCTGACCGTGGAGGTGGACGACACGGGCACCGTGACCGGGCTCGCCTTCGCGATGGGCGGCGCCACCTACCGCGCGACCCCCGAGCGCTGAGCCTGTTCGGTTCCGCCTCGGTGTTGCACCCACGCTGCACCGAGGCGGGGCTCGATCAGAGGACCACGGACGACAGACCACGGTTGAGGCGTCGAGTGGTCTGCAGTCTATCGTTTTCCGCTGTGTTCCCTCGGGATGCTCCAAGACGGGATAGAACCACGAAGTCGTCCGTCGTCTGTGGTCCGTCGTCCTCCTGCTTCGAACCTGCAACGTGGCGTCTGCGGTGAGCGGTCAGCCCTCGCTCGCCCTCGAGAACTGCTGGTCGAAGACGATGCCGGACGGCGGGAAGTCCACGCGGCGGACGAACGCTGCCGCCTCGGCGGCGCCGTGCTCGCGGTCCATCTTCGTGTCCTCCCACTCCACCGAGAGCGGGCCGGTGTAGCCCACGTCGCCGAGGGCGCGGATGATGCCCTCGAAGTCGATCCGGCCGCGGCCGAGGCTGCGGAAGTCCCACGCGCGGCGGGGGTCGCCGAAGTCCGTGTGGCCGCCGAAGGTGCCCGCCTCGGTGGGGACATCGGACCACCAGACGTCCTTCATGTGGACGTGGAAGATCCGGTCGCCGTGGTCGCGGATGAACCGGAGGTAGTCCGCGTTCTGGTACCCGAGGTGACTCGGGTCGAAGTTGATCCCAAACGCCGGGTGGTCGCCCATCGCGGCGAGGGCACGCGCCCAACTCGGCCCATCGAAGGCGATCTCGCTCGGGTGAACCTCCAGCGCGAACCGCACGCCGAGGGCCTGGAAGCGGTCCAGGATGGGCGTCCAACGCTCGGCGGTTTCCTGAAAGCCCGCCTCGATGGCCTCCGGGAGGTTGGGCGGCCAGGAATACATCAGGTGCCAGATGGGCGAGCCCGTAAACCCCGTCACGATGTCCAGCCCCATCGCGGCGGCCGCCTCGGCGGTTCGGATGACCTCCTCGGCGGCGCGTTGCCGGACGCCCTCGGGATCGCCGTCGCCCCAGACGTGAGGCGGCACGATGGCCTGGTGGCGCCCGTCGATGAAGCGGTCGGCCACGGCCTGCCCGACGAGGTGGCACGAGATGGCCCACACCGTCAAGCCGTTCTCCGACAGGAGCGCTCG
>JBCCPW010000325.1:0-4782 GCA_039024735.1 Bacteroidota bacterium | reverse complement strand
CGCGCGAGGGCTCGCGTGGACGAAATGAACGGGAGGCCCGTCGCGGCGTGCGCCGCCCCGGGCACGGCCAGCGGCAGCTCAGTGCAGCCGAGGATGACCGCCTCGGCGCCGCGCGCGGCCAGATGCGCGGTGGCACCGAGGAGGGCCTCCCGAGCGCGAGGGTCCGGCGGGCTGGCCTGCGCCTTGAGGCCCCACACGGGATCGAAGATGGACGCCTGCACGGCCCGCTGGTGCTCCGCGTCGGGCACGACGGCGCCGAGGCCCGCGGCCTCCAGACCGAGGCGGTGCAACCGATTCTCGACCGATGAGTCCGTCGCGAGCACCCCGATGGTCTCCGCCTCGGGCGCGACCTCGCGCGCGTGCGCCACGATGGCGTCCACGATGTGCACGAGGCGGATCGGGCGATTCTCCTGTGCCATCGTCTCGCGGAGCGCGTCGAACAGCACGGGCGCGTGGGCGGTGTTGCACGGCACCCCGGCGACCGCGCATCCGGCGGCGTCCAACTGCCGCAGCACCTCTGCCATCGGCGGGACGGGGCTCGGCGCCGAGCGGTCGGCGATCCACGCGCTCCGGTCGGGGATGCGCCCCGGCACGGACACGAGCACGACGGGCAGGTGGTCCTGATCGCGGCGGGCGGCGGTCTCGTCCAGGATCGCGCGGACGAGATCGAGACCGGCGTGCGGCCCCAGGCCACCGAGCACGCCGATGGCATCACGAGGAGACGCCTGGGGCGTGCCGGGGACGGGACCGAGGCGGGAGACGTTGGAGGGCATGCAGTGAAAACCGGGGCAAGGGCGGGCTCCCGACCGAAGATCGCCGGGCGCTCGCGCTAGTTTCGCGACGTTCCGCACGCAGACGCTGCACCTGCACGATGCGATCCGGCGGGACCCTGCCCCGTGGTGTAACGGCAGCACAGCGGTCTTTGGAACCGTTAGAGAAGGTTCGAATCCTTCCGGGGCAACCGCGAGGTCCGGGTGGCGGGTGGCGCTCGTCCCGCCTCGGTACCGAGGCGGAGAGATCAGCGGCGGCGTTGCTCGCGGCGGAATCGCGGTGAAACGGTTCCCGGGGCCTAGCCCTGCCCCTCGCGCGGGTCTAGTCTTCCGGTCTGCGCTTTTTCCCTCGCGGCTCCATGCCCACGCTCCACGACGCCCCCACCATGCTCTTCGCCGGCCGGTGCAACCCGGCCCTGGCGCGGCGCATCGCGGACGAGGCCCCGGAGTTCGGCGGCCTGCGAGACATCACGATCCGCAACTTCTCCGACGGCGAGATCTACGTCCGCTACGAGGAGTCGATCCGTGGCGCGGAGGTCTTTCTCATCCAGCCCACGCCGCCGCCTGCGGACCACTGGATGGAGTTGCTGCTCATGGTGGACGCGGCCCGACGCGCGAGCGCGAGGACCATCACGGCCGTCATTCCCTACTTCGGCTACTCCCGGCAGGACCGCAAGGACCAGCCGCGCGTGAGCATCGCGAGCCGGATGCTGGCCCGGATGCTGGAGGAGGCGGGCGTGGACCGAGTGCTCACGATGGACCTCCACGCGGCCCAGATCCAGGGCTTCTTCGACGTGCCCGTGGACCACCTCTACGGCTCGGTCGTCTTCGAGGAGTACCTCACGCGGCACCCCCTCAGTGAGTCCTTCCGTCACGACCTCGTGGTCGTCGCGCCGGACGTGGGGGCCTCCAAGGTGGCCCGCGCCTACGCCAAGCGCCTCGGTGCCGACCTCGCGCTGATCGACAAGCGCCGCCCCGAGGCGAACCAGGTCGAGATCATGAACATCATCGGCGAGGTCCACGGGCGCGACTGTCTCCTCATCGACGACCTCGTGGACACGGCGGGCACGCTCACCTCCGCTGCCGACGCCCTCCGCAACGCGGGCGCACTCGACATCCAGGCATTCTGCACCCACCCGCTCCTCTCCGGCCCCGCCTTCGAGCGGATCGAAGAGAGTGCCCTGAGCCGCCTGATCGTGACCGACACGATCCCGCTCCAGCGCGAGAGCGACAAGGTCGAGGTCATCTCCGTGGCCCCGCTCTTCGCCGACGCCATCCACCGCATCTACACCGACGAGTCGATCTCGACTCTCTTCGCTGACTAAGTCCGGTACGGGGCGCGCTCCGCACCCTGTACCTCGTACCCCGACCCCACGACTCATGGACTCCATCACCCTCACCGCCGCCGAGGCCCGCGAAACGGGCAAGGCCGCCGTCAAGGCCACCCGTCGCGATGGCCGCGTGCCCTGCGTGCTCTACGGCCCCTCCACCGAGCCCGTCCACTTTTCCGTCCCGAGCCTGGACCTCCGCCCGCTCATCCACACGTCCGAGACCTACCGCGTGGAGGTCACCGTGGACGGCGAGGACCACGAGGCCATCCTGAAGGACGTGGACTTCCACCCCGTCACCGAGGAGCCGCTCCATGCGGACTTCCTCGCGCTCACGAAGGGCCAGACGCTCACGCTGTCCATCCCGATCCAGCTGACCGGGACTGCACCTGGCGTGAAGGCGGGCGGGCAGCTCGCGCAGCCCCTCTACGAGTTGGAGATCCAGAGCCTCCCGAAGGACATCCCGGGCTCCATCTCCATCGACATCTCCACGCTGGAGATCGGCGACTCGCTCCACGTCGGTGACCTGAAGCTGGGCGACGCCATCGAGGTGCTCACGGACTCCGTGCGGACCATCGTGACGGTCACGGCGCCGCGCGTAGAGGCCGTGGAGGAGGACGAGGACGCACTTCTCGGTCTCGACCCCGAGGCGGGAGCCGAGGGCGAGGCTGGCGAGGCCGCATCGGAAGGCGACGAGGGCTAGTCCCCCGCCCCGATCCCTTTCTGCGCAGGGGCGACTCTCCTCCCGGGTCGCCCCTGCCGTCGTGTTCCGGCCGTCTCTCGCGATGGGCTTCTTCTCCCGGCTCTTCGGGCGCCCGATTGCCCCCTCTGCCTCCCCCGAGGTGCTCCTCGTCGGGTTGGGCAACCCGGGGCCGCAGTACGCAGGCACGCGCCACAACGTGGGGTTCGCGGCCATTGAGCGGCTCGCGGACCGCCTCGGTGTGGCGCTCACGGCTCGCGTGGACGACGCGTGCGTCGCCACCGCCCGCCTCGGTGCAGACGGACCGGAGGTACTCCTCGCAAAGCCGCAGCTGTACATGAACCGGAGCGGCGGGCCGACCGCCACTCTGCTCCGCCGGTACGGGATTCCGCCCGACCGGCTGCTCGTCCTCTACGATGACCTCGCGCTCGATGTGGGCGCGCTCCGGCTCCGCCCCAAAGGCGGCGCAGGCGGCCACAACGGTCTCCAGGACGTGATCCGGGCCCTCGGCTCCACCGAGTTTCCCCGATTGCGCCTGGGCGTGGGAAATAGCTTCGAGTCCGGCCAGCAAGTGGACTACGTGCTCTCCCCGTTTTCTGAGGACCAGCGCGAGGCCGCGGCCGAGATGGTCGGCCGGGCCGCCGAGGCGGCGCTCGCCTTCGCGACCGACGGCCTCGACGCCGCCATGAACCGCTTCAACCGGCGCTAGCCGACGCTCCGGCTTTCCCCGCCTCGTCCCTCGACCGATCCACCGAGGCGGGCCTTCTCACCCGAACTCACCCTCACCCAACCGATGGACCAGAACCTCCTCGCGATCCTCGTCCCCCTTGCGGGCGTCATCGCGCTGGCCTACGCCTTTCTCCGGACCCAGTGGGTCAACAAGCAAGCGGTCGGCACCGACCGCATGGCGGAGATCGCCGCCGACATCCAGGACGGCGCCAAGGCGTTCCTCCGCCGCGAGTACCGCGTGCTCGCCATCTTCGTCGTCGTCGTCGCGGCGATCCTTCTCCTGCTCAACCTCGGCCGCGAAAACTCCTCGCCGTTGATCGCGCTCTCGTTCGTCGTCGGCGCGGTGTGCTCCGGGCTCGCGGGCTTCTTCGGGATGCGCGTCGCCACGCAGGCGAACGTCCGCACCACCAACGCGGCCCGGACCGGCCTCGGTGAGGCGCTCAACGTGGCGTTCTCGGGCGGCCTCGTGATGGGGCTCTCGGTGGTCGGCCTCGGGATGCTCGGCCTCGGCGGGCTCTTCCTGCTCTACACCGGCCTCTTCGACGGCGGCGCGGCAGGCCTCGACCAGAACGAGATCACGACCGTCCTGAACGTCCTCGCGGGCTTCTCGCTGGGCGCCTCCTCCATCGCGCTCTTCGCGCGCGTGGGCGGCGGCATCTACACGAAGGCTGCCGACGTGGGCGCCGACCTCGCGGGCAAGGTCTACGAGGGCATCCCGGAGGACGACCCCCGCAACCCCGCCACCATCGCCGACAACGTGGGCGACAACGTGGGCGACGTGGCCGGAATGGGCGCGGACCTCTTCGAGAGCTACGTCGGGTCCATCATCGGCGCGATGGTGCTCGGTGCGGGCCTCTTCCTCGCACTCGACGGCACCGACAGCTTCGCGGGCCTGAGCCTGGTGCTCCTGCCGCTCGTCCTCGCGGCGGTCGGCATCCTCGTCTCCATCGTCGGCTCGTTCTTCGTCAAGGTGAAGGACGGCGGCTCCCCGCAGCGTGCGCTCAACATCGGTGAGTTCGGTGCGGCCGGGATCATGGCCGTCCTGAGCTTCTTCATCATCTCGTGGATGGTGCCGGACTCGTTCACCGCCACGACACCCATCGTGGGCGAGTTCACCTACACCCCGCTGCGGATCTTCCTCGCGGTCGTGGTCGGCCTCGCGTCCGGAACGCTGATCGGACTCATCACCGAGTTCTACACGGCGACCCACACGCCGCCCGTGACCAACATCGCGCGGCAGTCGGTGACCGGCTCG
>JBCCPW010000324.1:0-4799 GCA_039024735.1 Bacteroidota bacterium | reverse complement strand
GCCCTGTCCCTCCGGGGCATGGTCCGCCACCCGAGAGGCACGACGCGGCTGCGTTCGGGGCTCGTCATCGCCCAGTTCGGATGCGCGGTGGCGCTTCTCGTGGGAGCCCTCATCGTGCAGTCGCAGGTCGACTACGTTCGCGATCTCAGCCTCGGGTTTGACCGGGAGCAGGTCGTGACGATCGAAGGCAAGGCCGCGCGACGCTCGTTCGAGCCCGTGCGCGACGCTCTCGCCTCGGTGCCCGGCGTTCAGGCGGTTACGGCGTCTCAGGGGGTCCCGGGCATTCAGGAGGTTCAGATGCCGATGGTAGGGCGCCGGGAGGGGAGCGAGACGGGCGGGCACCCGCTCCACGTGCAGGGAGTCGGGCCGGACTTCTTCGAGACACTCGGGATCCGGTTCGTCGCAGGGCGCGCGCCCTTGCCTCAGGAGGAACCGGAATCGGTCCCCTTCGAGACGGCGAATCGCCTGCTCGTCGTCAACGAGACCGCTGCCCGTGCGTTTGGCTGGGCCCCCGACGATGCTCTTGGTCGCCGGATGCGGATCCTCGAGCCCGGAAACGAGGACAACAGCCCCGGTCTCACGGGCACCATCGTGGGCGTGGTGGCAGACATCCACCACGGGTCGGCACGAGACCCCATCCCCGCGTCCGCCTACCACTCGGCCCTGTCGACGGACGTGGAGGGGCTGTACGTGATCTCGCACATGCTCGTCCGGCTATCCCCGGGGACCTCGGCCGCGATGCTCAGCGACCTCAAGGTGGCCTGGAATCGGGCCCTGCCGGACCAACCGTTCGAGGCGGCGTTCCTCGACGATCAGGTGCTGGCGCAATACGCGACGGACCTCCGCCTCGGTCAGACGGTGGGCGTGTTCGCGGTCCTCGCCGTGCTCATCGCGTGCCTCGGGCTCTTCGGGCTCGCCTCGCTCGTCGCGCAGCAACGCACCCAGGAGATCGGCGTGCGCAAGTCGCTGGGCGCCACCTCCGGGCAGATCGCGGCTCTCTTCTCTGGACGCTTCCTCCGCCTTGTGGTGGTCGCCTTTGCCGTCTCGGTGCCCATCGCCTACGTCCTCGCTCGCCGATGGCTCGATGCCTTTGCCTATCGCATTGATCTCGGACCGGGCCTCTTTCTCGTCGCGGGCGTCGTCGTCACGCTCGTGTCCATGGCCGCGATCGTCCTTCAGGTCGTGAGGGCCGCCCGCACCAATCCCGTCGACGCGCTCAGGTACGAGTGATGCCACGCCGCCCCGGCGTGCGCGCCGCCTCGATCTGATCCCATCGCCGCTTCTTCCCGCCTCGGCACCGAGGCGGACCGCCTTGCCTGCCATGCTCCTCTCCGATCTCCGCCTCGCGCTCCGCCGCCTCCGCTCCGAGCCGGGGTACGCCGTGCTCAACCTGACGGCCCTCGCCATCGGCCTCGCGGCCGCCCTCCTCGTGGGCCTCTACGTGCGCCACGAGATGAGCTTCGACCGCCACCACGAGGCCGCCGACCAGTTGGTGCGCATCGACCGGGTGCAGGACGGAGAGGTCGGCGACACCGCACCGTCGGTGCTCAAGCCGGAGTTGGAGTCCATGCCCGAGGTGGAGGCTGCGACTCGTCTGTACAACCAAGCCTACTTCGGCCCGATGATGCTCCGGGTCGGCACGGAGTTCTTCCAGGAGGATACCATCTGGGCGGCCGATGCGTCCCTCTTCGACGTGTTCACGGTGCCGTTCGTCGCCGGGTCGCGCGAGGGCGCGCTGGACCGGCCCCGGACCGTTCTTCTGACGGCGTCCACAGCCGAGCGCTTCTTTGGCGATGCCGACCCCATCGGCCAGTTGGTCGCCATCGAGTCGGCGGAGCCGTACGAGGTCACGGGCGTGATCGAGGACTGGCCCTCCACGTCCCATCTCCACCCGCGCCTGATCACCTCCCTCGTGACCCAGAGCGAGTGGAGCGAACTGGACGACACCGCCTGGCGCGCGGCCAACTTCGCCGTCTACGCGCGCCTCGCGCCCGGCGCCTCGCGCGAGTCACTCCAGGCCCGCCTCGATGCGCTCCCGGCGCAGTACCTCGACGCCGAGCAGCGCGCGGGAGTCGGCCTCGCCATCCAGCCCGTCACGCGGATCCACCTCGACCGAGGAGGCGCCCGAACGCGCGTGCTCCTCCTCCTCGGTGTGTGCGTGCTGCTGGTGTTGCTGGCGTGCGTCAACACGATCAACCTGTCCGTCGCGCGAGCCTCGCGGCGGTTCCGCGAGGTGGGCGTGCGGCAGGCGCTCGGATCGGGACGTGCAGCGTTGCAGCGGCAGTTCCTGGTGGAGTCGGGTGTGACGGTGACACTCGCGCTCGTGCTGGCCGTTGGGCTGACGGCAGCAGCTGTGGGGGCGTTCTCGCAGATCGCGGGCGTCCCGCTGAGCCTCGCGCCCGTGGCCTCGCCGATGGGCGTCGCGGGGCTTCTCGGGCTCGGCGTTGGGGTCGTCGTCCTCTCCGGAGGCTATCCGGCGGCGCTCCTCTCTCGCGTCCCGACCGTCCGAGCCTTGCGCGGGCGCGACGTGACGCAGCCTCGTCGCCTGGGCCTGCGCGAGGGGCTGATCGTCTTCCAGTTGGCGGCCTCGTTCGTGCTCGTGGTGGGCTCCCTCGTGATCGCGCGTCAGGTGGAGCACACCCGCACGACCGATCTCGGCATGGAGACCGAGCGCGTCTGGGTCGTCCCCGCGGGAGGATCCGCTCGCGGACAGGTCGCGACCCTGCTGGACGCCTTCGAGCAGCACCCGAGCGTGCGCGCGGTGGCCGCCACCAGCAGCCCACCGAGTGGCTTCGCGGGCGGCTACACCGCCTTCGGCGACGGCATCGACGAGGAGGGACTGTCCACGACCGGCGTCGAGGTCAGCCGCGACATCGTGGACGCGCTCGGCATTGACCTCGTGGCGGGGACCTCCTTCCCGGAGAGCCGCCAGACCGTCACGCCCGACTCCACGGGCTACCTCTACCTCGTCAACGAGACGTTCGTCCGGCAGGCGGGCTGGACGACCGAGACGGCAGTCGGGCGCACCCTCGACCTCCAGGGCCGCCGCCTCGGTGAGGTCGTTGGCGTGATGCGGGACTTCCATTACGCCTCGCTTCACGAGACCATCGAGCCGCTCGCGTTCTATGTCTTCCCGCCCGGCACCGGCCATCTCATCCTCGCGCTCGAAAACGATCCAACGGCCGCCACCCGCGAGGCGCTGGCTTCCGTCTGGGCCTCGCGCGTGACCGACCGCCCCTTCGACGTGCGCCCGCTCGACCTGTCATTCCAGGCGCACCACGACGGCGAGTCGCGAGCGGGGGAGGTGGCGTTCGCGGCCACCGGGATGGCGCTGCTGATCGCGGCGCTCGGCCTCATCGGGCTCGCGGCGCTCGCGGCGCAGCAGCGGCGCCAAGAGGTCGGCATCCGCAAGGTGCTCGGCGCCTCGGTCGCGAGTCTGATGGCGCTGCTGATGAGCGAGACCGTGCGGCTGGCCGTCGTGGCCCTCGCGATGGGGCTCCCACTGGCGTACATCGCGAGCCGACGCTGGCTGGAGGGCTTCGCGTACGCGGTGCCGCTGGGCCTGGACGTGTTCCTGATCGCGGGGGCGTTCGTACTCATCGTGGCGGCCAGCGCGGTGACCGTGCAGGCGCTCCGCGCCGCCCTCGCGGACCCGATCCGCGCGATCCGCACGAACTGATCAGACCGACCCGCCTCGGTGCCTCTGCCTCCGCACCGAGGCGGGCAGAGGGAGCGCTCGGACCGAGAACCGGCCACACCCTCGCTACCGGCTCGCCATCATCGGGAAGGCGCCATACGAACCCGCATTGGCTATTCCCTTGAACTCATCCACCGTCACGACACCCGCGCACCGGACGAGTGGGCCGTTCCCCACTCGGAACTGGAAGGAGAGTTCGTTGCCACTGACGGAGATGTCCGAGAGCGGAATCAGGTCGCCTTGCGCGATGATTTCCCCTTCGTACTCGCCCGGCTCGCCGGTGATCGTGAACGTGCCCTCGTCGCCGCCGCCTGGCGAGGCCACGTTGTACGCCCACACCCCGAGGACATCCACATCGGACCCTGCGGGAGAGACCCCGGTCGCAACAGTCGTCGAGAGTACGCATCCCGAGAGGGACACCAGAGCGAGAGCAGGCAGGAGAAGGAGGCGAGGCATCGTGGCAAGCGGGAGGAATGAGGGAAACGCGATGACCCCATCGTCTTGCGGGCGACTCTGGAGGTCGCCGCCAGCGCGAGGAGACAACGTGAGGGGAGGCCCAGAATCCGATTCCCCGGTCAGAGAACCCGCCCCATGGTCCACCTGAGACCTGCGGTGAGTGCCACCTGAACCGCGTGGTGGAGGTCACCACAGAGCCGGGCCTGTGCGCCTTCGGCTGCTATCCTCCAGCCATGAACCGCCGCATCTTCGTCGTCGATGACCATGCCGTGACGCGCAAGGGCTACGTGTTCCTGATCGGCGAAGAGCCAGGACTGGAGGTCTGCGGCGAGGCCGCCTCTGCCGAGGACGCCCTCTCTGGGATTCCCCGCGACTGCGATGCCCTCGTCACCGACGTATCACTTCCCGGCATGAGCGGCGTCGAACTGGTCAAGTCGCTTCAGGCCTCCCGGCCATCGCTACCCGTCCTCGTCGTGTCGATGCACGATGAGAGTCTGTACGCCGAACGCGTGCTGAAGGCCGGTGCGCGAGGCTACTTGATGAAGAGCGAGGCGGGCACCGAGATCATCGAGGCGATCCGACGCGTACTCCGAGGCCGCGTCTACGTGAGCCCTGCGATGTCCGAAGCCATCATGCGCCAGTTCTC
>JBCCPW010000323.1:0-4814 GCA_039024735.1 Bacteroidota bacterium | reverse complement strand
TGTCGTCAGTCCCGTCGTCCGTGGAGGCGACGTTGAAGACGCCCCGGACCACATCGCGCGCCTCGGGGACGCGGCACGAGCCGGTCTGCTCCTCGGGCCACTTGATGACCTCGAACTCGAAGGTCCCCGCGATCCGGCCCTGCTCGGCCGACTCCAGCGTGAGCGTGCCCGCCGTGCACAGCACCGGCCGACAGTCGCGCGACGCGGACCGCCGCTCGCGTTCGCGGTCCTCTTGGGTCATCGTGCAGACCTCCCACCCGTCGAACGGGTCGCTCGCGTTCGCCAACTCTGCCGGAACTCGTCCCTGCGAGAGTCCCGTCAGCGCGCCCTCGGAGAGGGAACTCATGCGGGTCATCAGGCGAAGTATCTCCGGCGAGAACACACCGACCCCGAAGTTCGGCGCCTCGCCCTCGGGGTACAGGTCCTCGTCCACAGCGCCAGGGACGATCTGCGCGCCGCCCTCGCGCCCCACGAGTTCGGCGTTGAGCGTCATCTGGCACTCGCGTCCGCCGACCTGGCCGACGAAGGTGGCGCCGAGCTTCGTCGTGCGCTCGGCGCGGAACTCGTCGGCGGCTTGCGCGAACTCGGGTTCCGCCTCGGCGCGAGCGGCGGCCATCTCCGCCTCGGCCTGACGGCGGAGTTCGGCCAACTGCTCGCGCGAGATGCCCGGCGTCTGCCCCATCCGCTCGGCCCGCTGGATGGCGACCTCCATCTGGTCCATCATGTCCTCCATGTCGCGTGTGGCCTCAGGGAGCACGCGGTCGATGTCGCGGCCCAACTCGTCCGGCGTCATCAGGTCGAAGATGGCCCGCCCGCCGGGTCCGCTGGAGCAGGCCCACGGCCCCGGCCCGATCACGTCGAAGCCGGGAGGCAACTCCCCGGCCACCTCAATAGGAGACGGGTCGGACCGAGGCGGGTCGAGGCCTCTCTGCGCCTCGGTGGAAAGGTCCGGCGAGGGCGTCGGAGACGGTGGGGGAGGTGGCGGGGGTGCGTCCGGTGTCTCCGCGCCGTAGTAGCCCTCCACCTCTACCTGAAGCGAGAACTGCGCGCGCTCGGTCATAGCCGCCTCCTCAGCGACGTTGGCGACGCGCACGAAGAGCGTCGTGTCGCTGAAGACCTGCTCGACGTACGTGAAGGGCGTCTCCGAGAGGGCCGGTCGCCCGGCGACGGTCTCACCCACGATGAGGTGAAGCTGGTCTCGGATGGGCGTCTGTCCGAATCCGCTCGCTTCGTAGGTGTCCAGCGTGAACCGGACCGGCACACCGCGCATGTCGAGTTGGGCCTCGTCCAGGTCGATCTGGACCTTGAGCGCCGCTGAGGCCAGCGGTTCCAGCGTGCCCGGAAGCGTGGCAAGAGCAGGGGCCCCAACCGAGACGGAGTCGACCCGGCTGTGGTATCGCTCGTCAGTGAACTGCGCCAGGACGTAGGGATAGACCCCGGAGATACCACTCGCGAACGCGCGGGGCGACTCGAAGTGGGCCGCAGCCTCGCGAAGTCCCTGGTCCACGGCCGCGACCCCGTCGCCGGGCCATCCTGCGGACTGCGCGAACACGAAGCGGAGCGCGGCCAAAGCGGAGGTGTCGGCAGGGGTGAGCAAGTCTCCTGCGCGATACCAGAAGTGGCCCAGCGAGTAGATGTTGGCGGTGAGGGTGTCTGTGAGCGGGAGGGTGTAGTCGGGGCGGCCAAAGAGCCCGAAGGTCCCGTACAGCTTCTGATTCCACGCGTACTCCGACGCCACGGCCGTGCCCTCCACGATCCATCCGTGCTGAGCGGCCGAGGAATCATGAGGCGCCAGCGTGGCTTCCTGAACCGCATGGAACAACTCGTGAACCGGTGTGGCAAGTCGGTTGGCCTCCGCGGCGTCTGATGATCCGACCGTGGCCGGATCGATGAGCGTGCCGTCGTCCCGGTAGAACATGCGGGCGCACAGCGTGATCTGGACGAAGTCGTACTCGCCGAGTTCAGTGCGGCAAACCGTCGAGAGGGGACTGCTCCGCCTGATCTGGACGACGTACTTCCGGTCGGATTCCCCCGAGAAACCGGTCTGGGCCAGCTCGGGTGGCTTGAATCCTAGATCCCGGAACCATCGCCCAGCCTCCACGAGTCGGTTGGAGGTCCACGTCTCCAGATCCGAGGAGACTTGGTTCTGCGCGGTGTTGCGGACGCTCCACGGGTTGAGGTTCCACCCCTGCGCGACGGCGGGAGCCGCCGCCATCAGGGCTACGAGAAGAACGAGCGGACGAATCATCGGACGAAGCACAGGATGGGGGAAATGAGACGCGGTGCCCCTGCGAGGGAGCACCGCGAATCGTGCGGTATGGCAGGGGCGAACTCAGTTGCCGCCGTCACCGACGCTGCCCGACGTATCCCCTCGGACGGCCTGGCCGCTCCCGTCAATGCTGACAAGCTCGACCCGGCGGTTCTGCGCCCGGCCCTCCGCGGTGTCGTTGCTCGCAATGGGCTGCGTCTGGCCCATCCCAGCCGACTCCAGCCGGTCCGCGGCGACGCCGAGGCCGGTCAGCATCGTCGTCACGGCCGCGGCGCGGCGCTGACTCAGCGTGAGGTTCGCAGCGGGGTCGCCCTCGTTGTCCGTGTGGCCCTCCACACGCAGGCGAAGCTCGGGATGCTCTTCCATCATCGACGCGATCTCCTGGATCACCGAGAAGGACTCCGACTTGAGCGTCGCGCTGGCGGTGTCGAAGAAGACGCCTTCCGTCACGACGCGGCCCTCAGCCTGGAGCGCGCCGTAGAGGTCGTTCCCGCCTGCGGCTACCCGAATGTTGCCGATGTAGATGATCCGGTCGGACCGGGCGCCGATGCCAAACGTGACGGCGTTGTTGCGTCCGAGGTCGGCCCGGGGGACGTTGGCGAGCCGCTCCCCGTTGGCGTACATCTTGACGTACGCGTCGTCCACGGTGATCTCCACGCGGATGACCTCGTCGTCTGGCGTTCCTACGACCGCCTTGGGTTCTCCGTTGGACCAGAGGCCGGACCCGCGCCAACTTCCGACGTTGAGGTAGTCGCCCTCGTAGCCGGAGAACGGCCGGGTGTCTCTGTCGTTGACACGAGGCGCGGTGTAGACGTTGATGTTGCCCGCGTTGCCGGTCTGGGCGTCGAACTGAATGGTGAAGGTGGTCGGGAGGGTCTGGCCGAGGCGCACCTCGAAGGCGCCGCTGCTGGTGAAGCGGAGAAACCGCTGCCCCTGAAAGTCCACGATCTCGCCGGTTCCGCTGAGGTAGTGGAGCGAGCGCGGGAAGTCGCCGACGGTGTCCGACGAGAAGTCGTCCTCGTAGAGCGTCCGCTCACCGGGCTGGAAGTTGTAGTTCGCGTCGACGTTGGTGAGGCTCGTGGAGCGGATCACGGCGTCCTCCACGTTGTCCTCGCGGACCGGGGTGCCGTTGCGGTCCACCGGCTGGCCGTCCGAGTTGATCAGGACGACGCTCTCGCCCTGGTCCTGCGCGCGGCGGATGCAGGTGTCGTCGTCGAAGGCACAGCGGACGGCGTCCTCGCCCGCCTCGAACATCCCGTCGATGGCGTTGGTGACGGCCCGGTCGGTGCGGGTGTCGATCTGGCGGTCGACGGCCCGGTTGGCGGCGCGCTCGGCGACGTTGCCGACGCGGTCGATGGTGGAGGCGCAGCCGCTCAGAAGCAGGGCCAGCACGGCGAGCGCCGGGGTAAGGGAGCGAATCATGGCGGAGGTGGGGTGGGGTTCGGTCTTGTCTACGGGAAACGGCGGGACATCCCGTCACGCGCACCGAGGCGGAGGTGTCAGGACGGCCCGCCTCGGTGAGGCGGGAAGGAAACCTCCACCGTTCGCTCAACCAAAGCAAGGGTATACTCCGCGTCGCCGCGCGAGGCGATGCACCGGACGCTCCGAGCGTCCTCTCCCACCACGCAGACCCGACCCGCCAGGGATCATGCCGTCCGACCCGTCCGAGGTCACGCGCCTCCTCGGTGCGCTCAACGCAGGCGACGACGACGCCTTGGACCGCCTCTTCCCACTCGTCTACGCGGAGCTTCGGCGGCTGGCCGCGAGCGTCCGCCAGGGGCCGTCCCTCGCGACAATGAACACGACCGCGCTCGTCCACGAGGCCTACCTCCGCCTCGCCGACGGCGACCTCGCGGACTTCGAGGGGCGCGGCCACTTCCTCGGCGTGGCCGCCAAGGCCATGCGGCACGTCCTCGTGGACCATGCCCGCCGCCGAAGCGCCCAGAAACGCGGGGGCGACCTCGCGCGGGTGGACCTCACGGCTGCCGTCAGCCTCGCGAGCAGCCCCGACTCCGACGCGACCGTCCTCGCGCTGGACCGTGCCCTGGATCGCCTCGCGATGGTGGATGAGCGGAAGGCGCGCGTGGTGGAGTGTCGGTTCTTCGGAGACCTGAGCGTGGAGGAGACCGCCTCGGCGCTGGGCGTCTCCGCGCCCACGGTCAAGCGCGACTGGCGCATGGCGCAGGCCTGGCTCTACCGCGCGCTCTCCGACACCGAGGCGGACACGGACCACAGCCCCCGATGACGGTCGCGTACCAGGGAGAGCCCGGCGCCTACTCCGAGGCGGTCATCCGCGAGGCCTTCGGGCCGGAGGCGAAGACGGTCGGCTTCGGGACGTTCGCGGGGGCCGTCGCCTCGGTGCACCGAGGCGAGGCGGATGCGGCGGTCATTCCGGTGCGGAACTCGCAGACCGGTGCGGTGGAGGCCGGGGCCGAGGCGGTCGCCGACGGTCTCCGTGCGGGACTCCAGAGCCGGGGCGAGGTCGTCCTGCCGGTGCGGCACGTGCTGCTGGCGCTGCCGGGCGTCTCGCGAGGCGAGATCCGCC
>JBCCPW010000322.1:0-4856 GCA_039024735.1 Bacteroidota bacterium | reverse complement strand
TGCAGAGGAGCTTTCTTCTGGCCCCTGGCCCCTGGCCCCTGGCCCCTGGCCCCTGGCCCCTGGCCCCTGGCCCCTGGCCCCACCTCGGTACCGAGCCGGAAGGGCCGAGTCGCCCATCGCGTACAGCTATCTTCGCCGCCCCTCCCTCCACTGCCCATGCTCACGCGCGAGGTCACGGTCCGAAACCGCGCCGGGGTTCACACCCGGCCCGCCTCCATGATCGTGCGCGAGGCCGCCCGCTTCGCCTCGGAGTTCTACATCAAGAAGGACGGCTACGAGATCAACGGCAAGAGCATCATCGGCGTGATGACGCTCGCGGCCGAGCAAGGCGCCACCCTCGATCTCCTCTTCGACGGCCCGGACGAAGAAGAGGCTGCCGATGCCCTCGAAGCGCTCTTTGACCGCGGCTTCGGGGAACCTGTTTGATGGGAAAGGGGAAGGGGAGACGGCACGTCCCCGTTCGCTCGTCCCACGTCCCATTTTCGCATGCCTCTCCCCGAGCTAGAAGGTGATCTCCAGACCGTCCCCAGCGGCGAGATCGTCGTGGACGGGATCGGGGTCTCGCCGGGAGTCGCCATCGGTCCGGCGTACGTGTACGCGGGGGGCGCTTACCAGGCCGATCGCGACCATCTCGCGGAGGATGCCACCGAGGCGGAGGTGGAGCGCTTCGAGCGGGCCGTGGCGCGGAGCGAACGCGAACTCAAGAAGGTTACGCTCGTGGCCCGGCAGAAGCTCGGCGATGACAGCGCGGGCATCTTCGACGCGCAGGCGCTCATCCTTCGCGACAGCCAGTTCTTTGACGCCGTCGTGCGGCTCATCCGCGAGCGCCACATGGGCGCGGGCTGGGCCGTGCAGGACGTGCTGGACGGGCACCGCCGCCGGATGACGGCCAGCGACAGCCCGCTGCTCCGCGAGCGCGCGGCGGACTTCCTCGACGTGCAGAACCGCGTGCTCCGCAACCTCCAGCAGGGCCGTGCCTTTTCCCGGATCGACGAGAACCGGATCGTCGTCGCGCGGAATCTGACCGCTGCGGACATCCTGCTCTTCAGCCGCCGAGGCGTGCTGGGGGTCGTGCTCGACTTCGGAGGGCCGACGAGCCACGTCTCCATCATGGCGCGTGCCCTCGGCGTGCCGACGGCTGTGAGCCTGCATGGGCTCGCGGACCAGATCACACCCGGCGACGAGATCGTCGTGGACGGCTTCTCAGGCCGTGTGGTGGTGCATCCAGAGGACGAGACGCGCCAGACGTACGTGGACCGGCAGGCGCGATTCGCGAAGCTGGAAGAAACGCGCGCCGAGGTGGTCGCGGAGCCCTCCGAAACGGCGGACGGGCACCCGGTCAAGCTGCGGGCCAACGTGGAGTTCCCAGAGGAATTCCCGCTGCTCCACACCTTCGGCGCCGAGGGCGTCGGGCTGTTCCGCACCGAGATGCTGTTCCTCACCGAGGGCCGGGCGCTGGAAGAGGAGCAGCAGTTTGAGGTCTACCGCGAGGCCGTCCGCGCAGCGGCGCCGCATCCGGTCACGTTCCGCCTGCTCGACCTCGGGGGAGATAAAGTGCTCCCGATGGCGCGTCGCGAGAACAACCCGTTCCTCGGCTGGCGCGGGCTCCGCATCCTCCTCGACAAGCCCGATCTCTTCAAGCCGCAGGTCCGGGCCATCCTCCGTGCCGCCGCCCACGGCCCGGACGAGACGCCCGCCCGGATGCTCCTCCCGATGGTCTCCTCTCTCGACGAGGTCCGCCTCGCGAAGGGGATCATTCGGGAGGTCGCGGATGCCCTCACCGAGGCGGGCGTGCCACACCGCTCCGACGTGCCGGTCGGCATCATGGTGGAGGTGCCCGCCGTGGCGCTCATGGCGGACCGCTTCGCGCGCATCGCCGACTTCTTTTCCATCGGGACGAACGACCTGACGCAGTTTGTCCTGGCCGTGGACCGAGGCAACGACCTCGTCGCGGGGCGCTACCGTGAGCTACACCCCGCCGTGCTCGGGCTGGTCGCGCGGAGCATCGAAGCGGCGCACTCCCGCGGGATCAAGGTGAGCGTCTGCGGCGAGATGGCGGCCGACCCTCGCATTACGCCCTTGCTCGTCGGTCTGGGCGTGGACGTGCTCTCGGCGTCGCCCGCGTACCTCTCGCTCGTCAAGCGCGTGCTGCGGATGCTCACGATGGACGAGGCCCGCGACCTCGCGCTTCGCGCCCTCCGCCAGCCCGACGCCGAGGCGGTGGGGCGCCTACTGGACTACTGGCTCGTGTGCCATAGCGAGGACCTCGCGGCGCTGCTCTCGCTGGACGCGACCCGCTGACCGGGTGCCGCCTCGGTGGGGTGACCGATTCCGCCTCGGTGCTGACGGCGGATTTCTCTGTACCGAGGCGGGGGCGTGGGCCGGGAGGAGAGACGGTGGGGCGTCTCTACGGGTGCACGGTCGTCCGCCTCGGTGCCCGCGTTGGTGCGTGCGGTGGCGGCCCGAGGCGGGTGGGGTGACCGTTTCGTGACCGATGCCTCGGTTGATCTCGCGAGGCGATCTTCTGGCGTCCGCTTCTCTCGCGGCCTCCGCATTCGCACTCACCCCCGGCACTCCCTCATGCCCCGCTCTCTCTTCGACGCCGACCTCGACCCCCAGGACATGCGCGGCGCCATCGTCGCCTTCCCGGATCACCTCGCCGATGGCTGGTCGCGCGGCGCCGACGGCCTCGGCATCACCGACGACATCACCGGCATCCTCATCTGCGGGATGGGCGGCTCCGCCATCGGTGCCGATCTCGTTCGCGCGCTCTCCGGGCCCGACACTCGCGTGCCCGTGCTCGTCAACCGCTCGTACGGCGTGCCGGGCTGGGTGGGGGAGACCGCGCTCGTCATCGGCTCGTCGTACTCCGGCGGGACCGAGGAGACCCTGAGCGCCTTCGGGGCGGCTCGCGAGGCGGGCGCCCGCCTCGGTGCCATCACGTCCGGCGGCACCCTCGCCGAGGAGGCCAGCGGCCACCCGACTGTCACCATTCCCGGTGGCCTTCAGCCTCGCGCAGCCCTCGGCTACTCCCTCGGCGTGCTGCTCCGCGCCTTCCGCGATGGCGGCTTGCTCTCTCTTTCCGACGACGATTTCCTGACGGCCCTCGGTCACGCGAAGGAACGCGCCGAGGCGTACAACGAAGACGACCGCACCAACCTCGCGCGCGAGATCTCCGGCGCGATGGAGGGCAAACTCCCGGTCATCTACACCGGTCCCGGACTTCTGGAGCCGGTCGGGATGCGCTGGCGGACGCAGATCCACGAGAACGCGAAGCACCCATCGTACGGCAATGTGCTCCCGGAACTGGACCACAACGAGATCATGGGCTTCGAGGCGATCCCGGAACAGATCGGGAGCCGCATGGAAATCCTCGCGCTGACCGACGCCGACGATCACCGGCAGACGCAGCGCCGGTTCGAGATCACGAAGGAACTCGTCGCCAAGACGGTGTCCGGCTGGCGGACCATCGAGAGCGAAGGCGACAATCGTCTGGACCGGATGCTCTCGCTGGTCCAACTCGGCGACTGGGCCAGCTTCTGGCTCGCGATGCGGAAGCGCGAGGACCCGACGCCCGTCGAGACGATCCAGAACCTCAAGGCTGCGCTCGCGGGGTGACCGAACGCGTCCGCCTCGGTGAGGCCTCAAGCAGAACCACCGAGGCGGGCACCTCCGCCATCGACGTCTAGCTCCGCGAGGGAAAGATGCCCTGAAGCGCGATGATGAAGTTGATCGCGAGGAAGGGCGGGCGGTTCTCGTGGCTCTGACCGCCACCCGCACTCGTCGTGCTCTCGGTGAACGCGCCGTTCCCGGAAGAGTGGGAGGCCACGATGTAGGTCGGCCCGTCGTTGCCGACTTGGCTGAAGCCAGTGCGCGGCACGAGATCGGCTTGATTCGAGAGATCGTGGGTGTGCGGAGGCACCTCGGCTGCCGTCAGTGTCACCTGTTCCTGTCCGCCTGTCGCACCGAGGCGATAGTCCGACAACCCGGGGCCGTTGCCCTGCTGGATCGGCACTCGGCCGCGAAGATCAGGGAGTGCGAAGGTGGTCCGGCCGTCGCCGCCGTAGATCGTGCCAAGGATGGAGAACAGCACCGGGTTGGCGAGGATCGGCACCAACTGTCCGTGACAGAACGCCCAGCCGCGCGGCGCGAAGTTGCCGCCGAACATCACGATGGCCCCAATGAAGGGGGCATCGAAAGGGGTGGCCCCGTTTACCGGGCGGCCGTTTGCGTCCACGACGGTGCCGGGAGTGATCCCGAGGCGGGACGCGCGCTCCTCCACGCCCGCCCAGGCGTCATCGGGGAGCATGAGCCCAGCGCCTACCGCGGCGGCGCCAGCACCCGCTGCGTGTCGGAAGAAGTCGCGCCGGGAGCCGGTGTCGTCGGGTTGGGGTGCGATCCGATGGGCGAGGCGGCGGCGGAAACGGTCGAAGAGAGCCATGAGAAGGGGGTAGGGGAGACGGGAGTCTACGTCTGCAAGGATGGAAATTGGAGAGGGACCGCCGCGCGACACGGGTAGCTTCGAACTCATGCCCATGGCTCTTCCCCTGTTCGATGCACTCCCGGACGACGCGCGCCAGTCCGTCCGCACGGTCTCGCTCGCTCCCGGCGCGTTGATTTGCCTGGAGGGAGATCACTGCGGGAGTCTCCCGTTCGTGCTCTCCGGGGAGGCGCGTGTCTACCGCACCAGCGCCTCGGGCCGGGCGCTCACGCTCTACCGCATTGCCCCCGGCGAGAGCTGCATCCTGACCGCCTCGTGCCTCCTCAGCGGTCGCCCGTTTCCGGCCTTCGCCGAAGCCACGACGCCTGTCGACGCCGCGTTGCTTCCCGCGGATGTCTTCGTTCGCACATTCGCC
>JBCCPW010000321.1:0-4857 GCA_039024735.1 Bacteroidota bacterium | reverse complement strand
TCCCATGCGCTACGTCCTCTCCCTCGACCAGGGCACCACCTCCTCCCGTGCCATCGTCTTCGACTCCCAGGGCCAGATCGTCTCGGTCGCCCAGAAGGAGTTCGAGCAGATCTTCCCCAGGCCCGGCTGGGTGGAGCACGACCCGAAGGCGATCTGGTCCACCCAGTACAGCGTCGCCACGGAGGCGCTCTCGCGCGAGGGCATCCGTCCGCGCGATGTCGCAGCCATCGGCATCACCAACCAGCGCGAGACGGCCATCGTGTGGGACCGCGCGACGGGTGAGCCGGTCCACAACGCCATCGTGTGGCAGGACCGACGCACGGCCGCCCTTTGTGGCGACCTCAAGGAGGCCGGGCACGAGGCCACGTTCCGCGAGAAGACCGGCCTCGTGCTGGACAGCTACTTCTCCGGCACCAAGGTCCGCTGGATGCTCGACAACGTCAAAGGCCTCCGCGAGCGCGCCGAGGCGGGCGACCTCGCCTTCGGGACCGTGGACAGCTGGCTCGTCTGGAACCTCACCGGCGGACGCGCCGACGGGGGCGCCCTCCACATCACCGACGTCACCAACGCCTGCCGTACGCTCCTCTTCAACATCCACACCGGCGACTGGGATGACGAGTTGCTGGACATCCTCGGCGTACCGCGCGCGATGCTACCCGAGGTCCGCTCCTCGTCCGAGGTCTACGGCGAGACCGGAGGCGACCTCTTCACCACGCCCATCCGCATCGCGGGGATCGCGGGCGACCAGCAGGCGGCCACCTTCGGCCAGCGCTGCGTGGAGCCCGGCATGGTCAAAAACACCTACGGGACGGGCTGCTTCATGCTGCTCCACACCGGCACGGAGGCCGTCCCGTCAGACAACAACCTGCTCACGACGGTTGCCTGGAAGCTCGGCGACGCGCCGATGGAGTACGCCCTCGAAGGCAGCGTCTTCATCGCCGGGGCCGTCGTGCAGTGGCTCCGCGACGGGCTCAAGATCATCCGCTCCGCGCCTGACATCGAGCCGCTCGCGCAGTCTGTAGAGGACAACGGCGGCGTCTACCTCGTGCCCGCGTTCGCCGGCCTCGGGGCGCCGCACTGGGACCCGTACGCGCGCGGCGTGATGGTGGGCATCACGCGAGGCGTGACCGACGGACACCTCGCGCGGGCCGCGCTGGAGGGCATCGCCTTCCAGGTCGCCGACGTGCTGGAGGCGATGCGCAAGGACGCGGGCATCGACATCCGCGAGTTGCGCGTGGACGGCGGCGCGGCAGCCAACAACCTCCTGATGCAGATCCAGGCCGACGTGCTCCAGACGCCGCTCGTCCGCCCCGCTGTGACCGAGACGACCTCCCTCGGCGCGGCCTATCTCGCGGGCCTCGCGGTCGGCTACTGGGACGGTCCCGAGGACATCTCGCAGCAATGGGCCGCCGACCGTCGGTTTCGGCCCCTCCTCGCCGCGCCCGAGGCCGACCGACTCCGCTCCGACTGGTCGCGCGCGCTCGACCGGGCCCGCGACTGGGCGACCGACGAGTAGCGCTCGCTCTGCCAGACGGTCCGCCTCGGGGACCGAGTGCAAGACCTCGCCATCCCTCCCGCCCTCAGCTTGAACACCTCCCCATGACTCGCGACTCCATGCTCTCGGCCCTTCGCGGCCAGACTGACCCCTGGGACTTCGTCATCGTCGGCGGCGGCGCGACAGGGCTTGGGTGCGCCATCGAGGCTGCCTCGCGCGGGTACCGGACGCTCCTGCTGGAACGCTCCGACTTCGCCAAGGGCACCTCCAGCCGGTCCACGAAGCTGGTCCACGGCGGCGTGCGCTATCTCCGCCAGGGCAACGTGGCCCTCGTGCTGGAGGCGCTGAAGGAGCGCGGGAGGCTGCTCCGCAACGCGCCGCACCTCGTCCACGACCTCGCCTTCGTCGTGCCCAACTACTCGTGGTGGGAGGGGCCGTTCTACGGCGTCGGGATGAAGGTATACGACCTCATGGCGGGGCGCTCGGGCTTCGGGCGGAGCAAGCACCTCTCCAAGACCGAGACGCTGGAGCGCCTGCCCACCATCGAGCCAGAGGGCCTGGACGGCGGCGTGGTCTACTTCGACGGTCAGTTCGACGACACCCGCCTCGCGATCAACATGGCGCAGACCGCCGCCGAGCAGGGCGCCGTCGTGCTCAACTACGCCGAGGTGACGGGGCTCATCAAGGACGGCATGGAGATCGCCGGCGTCCACGCACGCGATGTGGAGACGGGCTCTGAGCACGAGATCCACGCGAAGGTGGTCATCAACGCGACGGGCGTCTGGACCGACGGTGTCCGCGCGATGGACGATCCCGACGTGCGCCCGATGGTGCAGGCCAGTCAGGGCGTCCACATCGTCCTGGACAAGTCGTTCCTGCCGGGCGAGAGCGCGATCATGGTCCCCAAGACCGACGACGGTCGCGTCCTCTTCGCCATCCCCTGGAACGACGCCGTCGTCGTGGGCACGACCGACACCCCCGTCGAGACCGCCGAGGCGGAGCCGCGCCCGATGGAGGACGAGTTGGAGTTCCTCCTCGTCCACGCCGCTCGCTACCTCACGAAGGACCCGACGCCCGCCGACGTGCGGAGCACCTTCGCGGGGCTCCGCCCGCTCGTCGCCAACCCCGACAGCGAGGGCGGCACGGCGGCGCTCTCGCGCGACCACGTCCTCCACATCTCCGACTTCGGCCTCGTCACCATCACGGGCGGCAAGTGGACCACCTACCGGAAGATGGCCGAGGACACCATCGACCAGGCCGCGACGCTCGCGGGGTTGGAAGACCGCCCCTCGGTCACGGCCGAACTCCGCATCCACGGCGCCCACCCTCGCGCCGAGACCTTCGGCCTGCTCCGCCAGTACGGCGCCGACGCGCCCGACCTCCAGGCTCTCCTTCGAGGTGACGACACGCTCGCGGAGCGGCTGCACCCCAACCGGCCTGTCGTCGCTGGGCAGGTCGTCTGGGCCGCGCGGCACGAGATGGCGCGAACGGTCGAGGACGTGCTCTCGCGACGCACGCGCGAACTGCTGCTCGATGCCCGCGCTTCCATCGCGATGGCCCCGCGCGTCGCCGAGATCCTCGCCGCAGAACTCGGCCACGACGCCGACTGGGTGCGCCAGCAGGTCGACGACTACGAAGCCCTCGCCGCAGGCTACCTCCTCGCCGATGACCAGATGCAAACCGCCGACGCCGCCTGATCACCAAACCGCCCCCTCGAGGGAGCTGCCGTGAAGCGGGTGGGGTGTCTGGGCGCAGTCAAACGCTCGCGCGACACGCTCCGACCGCTTCGCGGCCACCTCCCCCAAGGGAGGCGTCAGCCTCTTTCGTTTCACCCATGCACCCCCGACCGTCATGTCGCCTGTTGTCGCCGAGTTCGTCGGTACGAGTCTCTTGCTCCTCCTCGGCGACGGCGTGGTCGCCAACGTGGTCCTGAAGGGGACCAAAGGCGAGGCCTCGGGTTGGATCGTCATCACCTTCGGGTGGGCGATAGCGGTCTTCGTGGCCGTGTTCATCACCGCGGGCGCCAGCGGCGCGCACCTCAACCCAGCCGTCACGATCGGCCTCGCGACGGCAGGGAAGTTCGCGTGGGGGCTCGTGCCCGGCTATGTCGCCGCGCAGATGGCCGGGGCCGCGTTCGGAGCAGGGCTCGTGTACCTCCACTACCGTTCGCACTTTGCCGCGACCGAGGACGCCGACGCCAAGCTGGCCGTCTTCTCCACCGGACCGGCCATCCGCAAGCTGGGTGAGAACCTGTTCTCGGAGGTGGTCGGGACGTTCGTGCTGGTGTTCGCGGTGCTCAATCTCGCCGCGCCAAGCGTGGCCGGACCGGACGGAACGCCCGGCGGGATCGGCTCGCTGGACGCGCTCCCGGTGGGTCTCGTCGTCCTCGTGATCGGCCTCGCTCTCGGCGGGACGACCGGCTACGCCATCAACCCCGCCCGCGACCTCGGCCCGCGCATCATGCACGCACTCCTGCCCATCCCCGGCAAGCGCGACAGCGACTGGGGCTACGCCTGGGTGCCCGTCGTCGGCCCCCTGATCGGCGGCGCACTCGCGGCAGCGGCCTACCTCCTCCTCGGTGATCCCACGCCTCCCTCGTCGCCCTGATGGGGCTGCGGCCTGCACCCGGGCGCATCCAGACCCTCGAATAGGTCGTCTTCGGACAGTAGAACACGCGCCCCGACGCGACAGACGAGCTCTCACGACTCAGCGCATTCCACTCGACCGCCTCGGCACCGAGGCGGGAGGCCGTCAAGAGCGATCCCGTGCGGCCAGGAGCCGGGCGTCCACCGCCTCGGGGTCGAACCCCATCAGCGTCTCGCCTCGAACCACCAGCATCGGGATGACGCCGGTCCCCCCGCGGGCACGGTAGTCGTCGAAGGCATCGGGCTCCGTCTCGATGTCGCGAGTGACGTATTCGATGCCGCGCGTGTCCAGGTGAGCCTGCGCGGTGGCGCAGACCTCACACCACGAGGTGACGTAGACCACCACCTCGGCGGTCGCCGCGGCCTGCTGCTCTGCGGCGCCGTGCTGATGGGCACGGACCTGCGTCAGGCCGACCCAGCCCGATGCCGCGATGAGGACGAGAAGCAAGATGCGCATGCCGAAGGAAACTATCGGAGGGCGAGCGCGGGGCTTCAATGGAGCCCCGATCTGTCGCGTCCGTGGCCTCGTCCGCCTCGGTGGCTCGGCCGCCGCACCGAGGTGGAGAGAACCGGGCACAGGGTTCGCGCACCGATCCCATCAAAACGGTGCGAGCTTGCCGCATGGAGTTGCCCATCCCCGACCTCCCCGTCACGGACCCCGTCCTCATCGTCGCGTTGACGATGGGGATCCTGCTGCTGGGGCCGTTGCTCTTCGAG
>JBCCPW010000320.1:0-4863 GCA_039024735.1 Bacteroidota bacterium | reverse complement strand
CCGCCTAGACCGTTGATTCGCGCCGCGAAGGCTCTCCTCCACGACCTCAAGGAACGCGCGGACGTGCGCCGCGCCGACCTCGTGGTGGTCTCCTACCCGAAGAGCGGCCGGACGTGGCTTCGCCTCCTCGTCGGGCGTGCCCTCGCCGAACAGTTCGGCGTACTGGAGGCCACCGAGGCGGACCCCGACCTGCTCCTCCGGACCGAGCGGCTGGCCGCCCTCGCGCCTGGCATCCCGTCGGTCGTGTTCTCCCACGACGACAAGCCGCACACGCGGCCCACGCCGGAGATCGAGACTGACAAGAGCCGCTTCGCCGACTCGCGCGTGCTCTTCCTCCACCGCGACCCGCGCGATGTGGCGGTCAGCCAGTACCTCTCGCTGACCCGTCGGACGGAGAACGGTTACATGGGCTCCCTCGCGGCGTTCGTCCGCGACGAGGCCCTCGGCCCGGCCAACCACATCGCGTACCTCAACGTCTGGGCCCGCGCGATGGTGGCGTTGCCGTCCGTCCGGTTCCTCAGCTACGAGGCCCTGCACGCCGCTCCCGAGGCGGAACTCGCCTCGGTGCTCGCGTTCGCGGGGGCCGAGGGGGTGGTGCGCGAGGTCATCGAGCGGGCCGTCGCGTTCGGCTCGTTCGAGAACATGCGCCGGATGGAGACCGGTGGCACGTTCCGCTCCGGGATGCTGCGTCCGGCCGACCCCTCGGATCCCGCCTCGTTCAAGACGCGGAGCGGGACCGTGGGCGGCTACACCGAGCATCTGGCCGCCGCCGACATCGCGCATCTCGACGCGCTCCTCGCCGACCGCCTCGATCCGGTCTACGGGTACGGATGAGCGTGGTCGCCTCCACTCGAATCCGTCCGCCTCGGTACCGAGGCGGAAAATGTGGGGGCATCGTCCCGGTCGCGCGATGAGCCTCGTGGTCCCGTCGTCGTCGCCGTCGAACTCGTGGCGGTACAAGCTCCGCAACCGGGTGCTGATCCCGGTCCGGTCGCGGACTGCGGCGTTTCGCGCACGGCCGGATCTCGTGATCGCGGGCGTCCAGAAGGGGGGCACGACGCCGTTCTTTCGCTTCCTCTCGGCGCACCCGCAGGTGATGCGCGGGCTCGTGAAGGAGGCGCACTACTTCGACCGGCACTACGCTCGCGGCCCCGTCTGGTACCGGGCGTTGTACCCGCTGGAGGCCTCCCGGAAGCGGCGCGAGCGGACGCTCGGCTGCTCGGTCCGCGTGATGGACGCGACGCCGGAGTACGTCTTCGACCCCCGCGCCCCGGCCCGCATCGCGCGCGATCTGCCCGAGGCGCGCTTCGTGATCTTCCTCCGGGACCCGGTCTCGCGGGCGTACTCCAACTACCAGATGATGGTGGCGCGAGGCTACGAGACCCTGCCCTTCGCTGAGGCGATGGAGGCCGAGGCGGAGCGCACGGCAGGCGAGTGGGAGACGATGGTCGCCGACCCGACCTACATCAGCCACCCGATCCGGGTCTTCGGGTACCGCCTGCGGAGCCTCTACGCGGACCAACTGGAGCGGTGGTTCGCGCACGTCCCGCGCGAGCGGACGCTCGTGCTCCGCAGCGAGGAGGCGCGCGAGGACCCTGCTCGCGCCTTCCGCGCGCTGACGGACTTCTTCGAGATCGAGCCGTTCACGCCATCCTCGTTCGCCCCGCCCAACGCGCGGGACTACGAACCGTTGGACCCGGGCCTCCGCCGCGAGTTGTCGCAGACGTTCCAAGAGCAGACCCGCCGCCTCGGTGAGATTCTGGGGGCATAGCCGAGGTCAGGGGTCTCCCGCCTCGGGACCGAGGCAGAGGGGGAAGCCCTTGCGGGGCGTGTGGCTCCGAGTCGCGTTCAGCCCGTGGGCTGAAGGCCCGTAGCGGCTCATTCCGACGGGAACCCGTCGGCTTCTCGGAGGCGGCGCAGCTGGCTGAGGTGATGGCGGGCGTGTGCGCCCACAAACCGCGCGGCGTTGGCCGCCGTGAGCGGGCCAGAGACCGGGTGGCTCACGAGCCCCGCCTCGGTGAGGTCCGGCGGGACCGAGGCGAGGGCCTCGTGCCACCGCGTGTCCAGCCCGTCCCACTCAGCGCGAAGGTCGGCGTAGGGCGCGCCCGTTGGAGCGACGAACCGGGCGGCCCCTTCTGGAACCTGGGTCCGGCCCCCGGACTGCAGGAACGTCAGCAACCGCGTGACGCGGGGAGGCGAAGTGGGACCGAGGTCGCGCCGATTGTCCCCTGCGGCCACCTGACGCTGGATGGCGAACAGGCAGCCGCGCTCGGTCTTGAGGAGGTGCTCCAGGACACCCGTCGCGCTCCACCTGTCGGGAGCCGGGTGCCAGTCGAGAGCGCCAAGCGGGAAGGCATCGAGCGCAGCAGAGACGGTGGCGTGCGCGTCGCGGAGGTCAGGGAGTGGAGACATGGGCACGGGGAGCAGGAGAAGCTAGAGCATCCGTCGAGCGCGGTCTCTGCGACGGATACAGTTGGGCTTTGCTCCGCCTCGGTGCTCACGCATGGGCCCACCGACCTCGTGGAGCGCGCCCAGACCGCCTCCGACCCGTCCGTGCAGCCGGGAGGCTCGGCACGGCCGGTCTGCCCCGCGGCACCGAGGCGGGGTTCTCCGCTACACGTCCGCCTCGGCGAGTCCGTTGCGCCACATCCACGCCACCGCCTGCGCGCGCGTCCGCAGCCCCAGCTTCTCGAAGATGCTGTTGACGTGCTTCTTGACCGTGCTCGTCGAGACGAAGAGGCGGTCGGCGATCTCAGCGTTGCTCCGGCCGTGCGAGAGTTCCGCGAGGACCTCGCGCTCCCGCGTGCTGAGCGGCGCGAGGAGGTCGTCGCGCCCCGTAGACGACGGGTGACGCGAGCCGACGAACAAGGCTGCGATCCGCCGCGAGAGCCAGCCCGTCTCGCCTCGCGCCACGCCCCGGATGGCCCCGAGCGTCGCGTCCAGCGGCTCCTGCTTCGTGAGGTACCCGGAGGCGCCGTGGTCCAGCACGCCGAAGATGTAGTCTTCGTACTCATAGGCGCTGAGGATGAGCACGCAGACCTCGGGCGCGCTCTCGCGCAGCCGCTCCGTCACCTCGATGCCGGTCAGTTCCGGCATTTCCAGGTCCAGCACGAGCACGTCCGGCTGGAGCCGCTCGGCGAGGCGGAGAGCCTCCCGGCCATCCCCGGCCTCCCCGACGACCTCCACATCGGGCTCGCCCGCGAGGAACGACGCGAGGCCGGAGCGGAACGCGGGGTGGTCGTCGGCGATGAGGACGCGGATCATGCGCGGAACGTACGGCCGAGCCACCGAGGCGGGCCGACCCGCCTCGGGACGTGGGAGCCTCACCGGGGTTGGATCCACCACGACTCGTTGATGCCTTCGATGAAGTGGAGCGGATCGGTGCCCTCGCGCACCTGGCGGCCCTGTGGCACTATGGCGCCGTCCTGAACCTCGAAGACGTACACCGCAGGGGTCTGGCCGTCGAGCACGGAGCGCACCTCGTAGCTCCCGTCCACGAGGTCGGACTGGCGGATGTAGCCGCCGCCGGGTGGCTGGAACGTCCACGTCTGGATGGCGCGCTCGTTGTTGACCATCGCCGCATCTGTGGGCGAGCGCCCGATGATCCGTCCGTCTCGGTAGAGCGTCACCTGGGAGCCGATCTCGGCCCGGGTCTCGCGGACGGATTCCAACTGGAGATGCTGATTCCAGTACAGGTTGGGAGACGCCCCGTTGTTGTTCTCCGCGAAGCTCAGGAAGCCGTAGGTCTGCCACGGTCCCCGCAGGAAGTACCGAGGCGGGGTCGGGTTGTAAGGATCGTCGTCGCGGACCTCGATGATCTCGAACGGGAGCCGCCAGAACTCGCGGTCATCCAGGAGGAAATGGAGGGTGTAGGCGCCCGGCGTGGGGAGCGCGAGAGGCTGCGTGAAGTCCAGCCGCGCGAGGTCTCGCCGGTTGATGGGGTTGTGCTCGGCGATCTCGAACTTGGTGAACACGCGGTTGCCCTCCCACTGTGGCGAGTAGTAGCGGTCCATCAGGAGGTCGTCGCCCGTGTCTGTGAGCTGGACGTGGAAGCGCATCTGCTCGGTGTAGTCCACCGGCTGTCCGTCCACATCGCGCGAGGGCGGGAAGGCGACCGAGACGTAGTCCAGGCGGAGGTCCCCGGTGGAGGGAACGAGGTGCAGGTGCCGGAGGACGGACTCGAACATCACCGCCGGAGGCATCGCCGAGGAGGACAGGTCCAGCGGGCGGAGGGCCGCGCGTTGCGCGAGGGCCGCGGCGTTGTCCTTCTCCACCGAGGTCGGTCGGTCGGCCGCTTCCGAGGCACGATCGCGGGATGGCTCGGTGGCGCGCTCCACGGCACGGCTCGCGCGGTCCCGAAGGCGCCCGAGTTGGGCTTCCGCCTCGGGCGGGGTGAGCAGGAACAGACCGAAGAGAAAGAGGCCGAGCCTCGTCAGGAAGCGGGTCATGGCAGGGAGCAGGCGATAGACCGCAGGATGCCACACCGCAGCCCGGCCCGGAAGGGCCGACCGACCGATCCCGACGGTCCCTCCGATCCATTTCGGTCTGGATCGTTCGATCCGCTCCCCGCCTCGGTGCCTTTCGCCTCGGCACCGAGGCGGTCCCCTCCCGGCGTCAGCGGACGAGGTGGAAGAAGCGGTCCCAGCGCAGACGCCCCGTCTCGGGATCGCGCGAGAAGTAGACCAGCCGCGCCCGGCCGATGAGGTGGCTCTCGGGCACGAAGCCCCAACTCCGGCTGTCGGCGGAGTCGTCGCGATGGTCGCCCATCACGAAGACGTAGTCCTGCTGGAACGTGTACGCCTCGGCAGGCTGCCCGTCCACCTCGAAGCCTCCGGCCACGCGCGACACCGAGGCGGGCTCGTG
>JBCCPW010000319.1:0-4895 GCA_039024735.1 Bacteroidota bacterium | reverse complement strand
GGCGCGTCCCTCGACGGTCACGGTCATCGCGACGGACGGCTCGCAGATCTTCCCGGACCGCCACGCCGATCCGGCCTGCTTTCTCCTCAACGTCGGGCGGGTGGCGTTCCACTACGGCACCCTGGATCCCCCCCTGCTGGTCGCCGAGCCCGACTTTCGGTTCCGCACGGACGATCTTGACGACCTCGCCCCGGACGACCCGGCTGTGCCGGACGCCACCGCCGAGGTCGTCTCGGCCCTTCGCGACGAGCAGGAGTTGGCGTGGCTGCACCGGACCGCTGTGGAGGAGCGCAGGAGCGGACGTGAGATCGTGGCGCTGGCGGACGGCACCCTCATCCGGTGGATGCTGGGCGGGATGAAGAACCGCCGGTTGGAGCAGCGCCTTCTCGCGCGGTACGTCGAGATCCTGGACCGCTTTCGCGCCGATGGCCTCCCGCTGGCCTCGTACATCTCACGCCCCGGCAGCGCGGAGGTCGTCAATACGCTCCGGCTGCACCGAGGCGAGGGCGATTGGGACCGAGGGCCGGGCTCGCTTCACGGCCTCCTGGACCGCCACCTGTTCGAGCGCGTGCTGGCACCCGGCGAACGGAGCGCGCTGTTCGAGAGCCGGAGCGAGGTGCTACGCGAGTACGGGCCGCACGCCATCCAGGTGCTCTACGTGCACACCGGCACCGAGGTGGGACGCATCGAGATGCCTCGGTGGGTGGCGGAGGGACCCGGCTGGCTGGATCTCCTCCACGCCGTCGTGCTGGATCAGGTGGACAAGGGCGGTGGCTACCCGATCATCTTGCAGGAGGCCCACGAGCGGGCCGTCGTGCGGGCGGAGGAGCGCGAGATGTTCTTCCGGCTGCTCCACGGTCGGCTCCGGCGCGACGGGCTCGCGGACGTGGGCAGCGCGAAGGCAGCCTCGAAGCGAGCGCCGCGTGTGTAGCACGAAGACGCCGTGCAACCGCCGCCCGGTCTTGATGGGCGCGAGGCCCGCACTGTAGGTTCGCCGTCCTGCCCGCCAGTGTAGCTCAGGGGTAGAGCAGCTCATTCGTAATGAGCAGGTCGTCGGTTCAAATCCGACCACTGGCTCCCGACCAACGCCGGTCCTCCTGAGAAGGGGATCGGCGTTTGCATTTGAGGCGCCCCTTCCACGCACGGTCCGCCTCGGTGCCGAGGCGGAGCATCCGCGGTTGGAGCGCCACACCCCCCTGGCCTCGCGGCGCTCGGCCTGTCCCCCCTCGCGGAGCAAGGGGGGACGGTGTGGTGCAGGTGGAGACCAGACTCGGTCCTCGCTACAAGGCACGCGTCTCGGGTGCGGTGCCGACTTCCAGACGTGGACACGCCCCCCTGGCTCCGCGAGGGGGGCAGCCGCGACAGCGGCGGGGGGTGTGCGTCCTCCCGCCTCGGCACCGAGGCGGAGGGCATCACGCGGCGACGATGCCGAGGGCGGCGAGCGCGTCCAGGGACTGGCGGACCGCCTCGGTGGGAGCACCCATGAAGCGGTCGCGGACGGCGGCGGGCGTGACGGCTCCGGCCTCCACCGCCTCGCGGACGGCGGCGAGTTGTGCGGGGAGCGAGTCCGGCCACGGGCGGCGGGCGGGCTCCGGCGCAGGCTCCGGCGGCGTGACGAGCGCGAGCCCCCCTTGCGCCTCCGCCTCGGGGTTCTGGAAGGCGGGCCGGAGGTAGCGGACCTGCCCGGCGCGCTCCTCGGCGCGGCACGTGCGGTTGAGCGCCACGAGGCGGTCCAGCACGGCGGCGCGGAAGGTGCCCGCCTCGGCGTCGAGGTCGGACCAGCCGTAGGCGGAAAGGACGGCGCGGTCCAGGCGGCGGTGGAGGTTCAGGACGGTGTGGGCGAGGCCGTCGTCTGCGGCCTGCTGCTCCTTGGCGGTGAGGTCTCGCCCGGCGCGGAGGGCGTCCACGGCGTTGTAGAGGGCGGTGAGGGTCACGCCGGTCTCGCGCTGGCGGGTTTTGCGGTGGGCGTCGAGGGCCTCGGCGATCTCCGCGATGGCGGCCCGGTCCGCCTCGGTGGCTTCGGGGAAGGGGAAGGGCTCGAAGCATTTCGACTTCACGTACACCGGGCGATCTTCCAACTGTCCTCCCGCCCGAAGCGCCCACTCCACGTGGACGGCGCTAGAGAGCACACCGAGGTGGTAACCATCACTCAGCGCGATGGCAATCAGCTTGTTGTCTGGCAGGATCTCCACCGGGAGGAACTGGAAAAACCGATGCTTCGAGGTCTCCACCGTCGCGATGTAGCGCGAGAGACCTTCTGTTGACTTTCGGAGTTCTTCGCGGGTGCGGCCATGAAGCCACCAGTTCTCGGATACACGAGTCTCGCGGCTCTTGTCGCGAGCGGGCTTTACCTCGCGAAGGAGATGCTCAAAGACCTCGGGGAACCGCTCGCGGACTTCGTCGGCTTCGAGGCCGAATAGGTCGATCACGAGGACGCCGCGCGGGGTCTGCGTGAAGTCGCGGCCGTTCAGATACGGTCGGATGTGCTGCTCCGCTCCCGCGACGCGACCGAGGCCGAGGGAGTCGGCTTCGCCCGGCGTGATGAGGAAACCGGCTCCGTACAACTGAACACCACGGCTGGAGAGATCAGCGTTTGCTTCAAGTGGCTCCGCAACCGTCACGTTGGGTCCTACCGTCAGGTCTGGATTGATCGTGCCCACGTATTCCGTTGCCTCCACCTCGCGGAAGCCGTCGTCGGTGTTGCGCTCGTCCGTCACGACGGCCAGTCGCCCGTTCTCGCGCTCGAACGTGTCCGCAGACACGCCCACCGTCATCGCGACCCGCACGTCCGCCCCGTCGGCGCCGTCCACCCATGGGTGATCCGGCACGGCGAAGGCCAACGCGAGTCCCTCCGCGCCGTCACCGAGGCGGGCCTCCACCACGCGCCGGTTGAACGTCTGCGTGATGGAGTTCGTCGTGATGAGCCCGAACCGCTCCGCCTCCCCTCGCGCCACCGCCCTGGCCGCGCGCTCCCACCAGTGCATCACGAAGTCCGCACTCTCGGGCACCTCGGGATACGCCGCCCGCAGCGCCTCGGTGTACTCATCGCCCAGCGCCTCGCGCATCCGGCTCGCACCGATGAACGGCGGATTGCCGACGATGAACTCCGCCTCGGGCCAGGGCGCAGGCGTGCCGTCTGGCGCGAGCACGGCGTCGCGGTGCTCCACCTGCCCGTAGCCGTCGAGGATGGGCTCGGGGAGCGGCTGCGCGTCGCCGTAGCGCTCGCGGTTGTACTGGAGGTACCCGATCCACAGCACGAGGTCCGCGATGGCCGCCGCGCGGGCGTCCACCTCGATGCCGCGCATCTGCGCAGGCGTCACGCCGAAGCCCTCGCCGGGCGCCTCGCCCACGAGCCGCTGCGCCGCCCGCCGGGCCTCGCTCTCCAACTCCAGCAGCCCCCGGAGCGTGACGTACAGAAAGTTGCCGGAGCCGCAGGCGGGGTCCAGCACGCGGACGCTCGCGAGCCGCGCGAAGAACGCCCGGAGCACGGCGCGGGCCTCGTTGCGCTTCCGCGTGCGCGTGGCCGCTGCGGTGGCCGCCTCCGCCTCGGTGGTGAGCGTGCTGGCGGCGGCCCACGTCGCCTCCCACTCCGCGCGAAGCGGCTCCAGGACGGCAGGCCCCACGAGGCGCTCCACGTAGGCCCGAGGCGTGAAGTGTGCCCCGAGCGCGTGCCGTTCCTCCGGGTCCAGCGCACGCTCGATGAGCGTCCCGAAGATGCTCGGCTCCACGCTCGTCCAGTCCGCGTGGGCGGCGTCCACGAGCGTCTCGTACGCCCGGCGCGAGAGCCGAGGCGCGCGGGCATCCTTGAAGAGCGCCCCGTTGAACTGCCGCAGCTTCGCGCGGACCTCCCCCACGTACCCGCCTCGGTCCATCGTCTCGAAGAACGCCCCGAGGGCGAGAGGCAGCGCGTCGAGGTCGGAGGCGTAGGCGTCCAGCAGCCGCGTGAAGGCGCCCTCGGGGACGAGCCCGGCGTCTTCGGCGAACATGGCGAAGAGCACGCGCGAGAGGAAGCCCGCGCGGGCCTCGGCGTCCATCTCGCGGCCGTCCGCGTCGGTCGCGCCGTCGAGTTCGTCCGCCAACCCGGCGAGCGTCCGAGCCAGGCTGACCGTCACGCGCGCCTGTCGGCGGGCGGGGTCGAGGGAGAGCGGGTTGGTGAAGACGGCCGCGAGGGTGGCGCGGGTATCGGCGTCGGTGAGGTCCGGCAAGAAGACCCGGTTGCGCTCGGGGTCCGGGAAGGGCCGGTAGAGGCGCCCGGTGCCGGAGAAGTCGGCGTAGAGGTCCAGGCAGTAACCCACGTCCGAGACCACGAGGAAGGGCGGCGCAGGCTCGGCAGACTCCAGGTTGCGGGCGTATCCCGCCGCCTGTCGTCGGGCGGCGTCCATTGTGGCCTCCCAGGCGCGGGTGCCGCGCGTGCCGTGGCCCTGACGCAGCTTTCGGCCATCGGCGGTGCGCTTGGCGTCGGCGCCCTGCTTGGTCTCCAGCACGAAGCAGCCGCGCTTGTAGAGGTCCATGAAGCCGCGCGTCTGGCGCCCGTCGCGGATGGCGAGGGGCCGCTCGAACACGTACGCGTCCGCGCGAGGGTCCCCGGTCGTAGCCTCGGGCTCGGGGACGCCGAGGACGGCGGCGAGGTCGCGGAGGAAGAGTTGGGCGTTGGCGCGCTCGGCGCCGCCGCTCGCCTGCCACTTGGCGACGAACGCGGCGGGGTCCAACCGAGGCTCGGGGGCGATGGGCACGCGGAGCGGAGGCAGACAACTGCCATCAAGATCGCGCGTGCGTTTGGATCCTGCTTCTCCGCCGCGGCACCGCGGGGGAAGACGGCACACCCCCCGCCGCTCTCGTGGTGCCTCACTCGCACGGCACGGGGGCGTGTCGTCGCCCGTGATGCGGCAAACGGG
>JBCCPW010000318.1:0-4896 GCA_039024735.1 Bacteroidota bacterium | reverse complement strand
ACGAGATCGTCCGCGGCGAGTACCTCGCCCGTCAGGGCGTCCACGCGGACGGCCCACATCTCCATCGGACCGCCGACCGTCTCATACTGGACGGACCACGCGAGACGGAGCGCGCCGTCCGGGGTGGGCTGATAGACGAGCCGAGGCGGGACGAGGGAGCGCGGCGTGACGGCCTCGTGATCGTGGCCGTCGAGAGCAGGATCATCGGAGCGGATCGGAGTGCCTCCATGGTCGTGGGAGTGCGTATCGAGACCGCGCGTGTGCTCAAAGGCGGCACTCTCGGCCGCCTCGGGCGCGATCTGTGGCTCCTGGGCAACGGCACGTCCGGCGAGACCGGAGACGTAGCGTCGAGGCGAGAGCCCGATGGTCTTGCCGCTCGGTAGCACCGCGACCGGCGCGATGGCACCGTGGATCTCGATGCCGTTGTGACGCTGCACGAGGTACACCATCGTAGCGCCAGACCGGCGGTCATCGTACTGGTCGCTCGCGAAGAGATCGGCGAGGTCATCGCCCGCAAAGGCCGTCTCGGTCGTGAACGAGCGGAGGTGTTGCTCAGCTGCGAGGACCGCTGCCGACTTCTGGGCATCGGCCGCCTCGGTGAGACCTACTGCCACGAGCAGGATCATCCAAAAACGAAGAGACATAGGGGTGGGAGGGAAAACCAGGACGTGAAGAAACGCAAGGACGCAACCGGTGTGCAACCCGTGTGTGCCTCGTTCTGGATGCGAGGCGACCGGCTGGAAACAGGTGCGTGCCGCCCGTCTGCCCCCTTTGAATCTCCACGCGGCTCGTCTTGCGCGAGGCTGGCACGGCGGGCTAGGTTTGCCGCCCGCGTACCGAGGCGGGGTCCGTAACGGACGTCCTCGGATATCGGGCCCTTAGCTCAGGGGTTCAGAGCGCTCGCCTCACACGCGAGAGGTCGTTGGTTCAAATCCAACAGGGCCCACGAACGCCTCCGCTGCCATCAGTGCAGTGGAGGCGTCTGCATTCTGGTGGGCGCCCCAACCTTCGACGGGGCCCACGTGCGGCGCGCACACCATCGTCTCACGCCGAAAGCGCGGCGACGAGACCATAGGCTCCCGCCAGCAGTAGCGCAACGATCCCCCACGCGACGGCGAACCCTCGCAGATCCGTTCGGTACCGCGCGATCAAGAACGGGCGCGAGCGACCAAGCTGCGTGAGCAGGAGACTTTCCCCGCGCTGCGCCGCGGGGGCGTCATCCAGCAACGGCACGGACGCCCCCCGCCTCGGGACCGAGGCGGAGACCGTCGGCGCGTGCTCTGACCCGACGGCTGACACGTTCGAGGTGTTGCTCTCGTGAACCACCGCGATGCCCGCCTCGGTCAAGCGGGCTTCCTCGCCCACCGGCGTATTGAGCAGTGAGTGGAAGCTGTTAAGGACCGCGTCCGACTCCGGCCGCGTCGCGAGGCTGACCGCGATGAGCGTCCCGATCCCCACGGGGAGGTAGAGCGCCACTTGTGCCGGAAAGCTCCACGCCTCCCCGACGACCCCGCCCGTGAACACGGAGCACAGCCCCGTCGCGGCGAGCGACGCCCAGGCGCCCCAGCGGTTGGCCCGGCGCCAGAAGAGCGCGGCCCAGAACGGGATGCCGAGGAACGCCATCAGCTTCCACAGGAACTCCAGCCCGCCGATCACACTCTGGAGCGTCAGCGCTGCGATCACGCCCAGCGCCACGACCGCCACCGAGGCGGTCCGCCCGACGGTCAGCGTCTGCGCCTCGGTGGCCCCCGGGCGAAAGCGGCCCCACACGTTGCGTGTGAACAGTGCCGAGCCGTTGACCATGAACGCCGAGGCGCCCGCCACGACCGCCGCCGCGACCGCCGCGACGAGAAGCCCCACGAGGCCCGAGGGCAGCAGCTCACGCGCGGCCAGCCCGAAGGCGGCCTCTCGCGTGCCCCGGTCGCTGAGGTCCGGCGCCACGAGCGGCAGCGCCGCTACGAGAAGCACGCCCGAGAGCGCCCAGCCGACCGTCGCGAAGCGCTTAAGGAAGTTGCCGTACGTCCAGCCCGTCCGGCAGGCGATCTCGTCCTTGCCCGCACCGTTGATCGCCATGTGGTGCGGCTGCACCGTCGACCCCACGAGCGCATTGACGACGCCCATGAGGATGTAGAACAGCGTGATCTCCTCGCTCGCGACGAGGCTGAACCACGCCGTGCCTTCGGGCAGCGCCGCCTGGGCGCCCGCGAATCCGCCCGTCTGTGCGAGGGCGAACGGGATGAGCAGGAAGCTCAGCGCGAGGATGAACAGCCCCTGCACGGCTTGCGTCGTCACCGCCGCCACGAGCCCGCCGAAGAGGCTGTAGGCCACGAAAAACGCCACCATCGCGAAGACCGCCGCCTCGGTGCTGACCGCGCCGCCTGTGGCCGCCGAGATCGTGACGCCCGCGCCGCGCAGCATCACGCCCGTCGTGACGGCGAAGTAGAGCAGGCCTACGACGGCGTACGCCGCGCCCAGCACCGGCCCGTAGCGTCGGTCGAAAAAGTCGCCGATGGTGATGTAGCGGAGCCGCCGGTAAACGGGCGCGAGGAGCCAGTAGAAGGGCGTCGAGAAGAGATAAATCCACTGGAACCAGATCGCCGCGAACCCCTGTTGCGCCGCGCCGCCGGAGACGGCCACGACCTGCGAGGTGCGCGTCCCCGTCCCGAATGCCTGCGCGATCATGAGCAGCTTCCCGAAGCGCCGCCCACCCATGAAGTAGTCGCCAGAGGTCTTGACGCCGCGACCGATCCGCAGCCCCAGCCACGTCACGCCCGCGACGTAGACCCCGATCACCGCCCAATCGAGAAGCGTGAGCCCGAGCACTAGTAGCGGGGGCCGGGCTGTCCGTCGGCGCTCGCGGCGTCCTCGGCGCGGAAGGGGCGTCCGCCGACCGACACGCTGTCGGCGATCACGCCAGAGGCCTCGCGGAAGACAGGCCAGGCGACCTCGCCTCGGATCTGCACGTCGGCGAGCGAGACGCGGCGGACAGGGTTGTCGGGCTGGCCGAGGAGGCGGACCGAGACCTCGCGCGCGAACCAGACGCGCACGCCGTCGAGGTGGACGTCGTGGACCTCTGGCGGGTGGTCGGTCCCGCGGAAGCCTTTGTAGTCGGTCGTGATGAGGAAGCCATCGGCGGCGTCGAGCACGTCGATATCGCGCAGGTAGAGGTGCCGCACGAACCCGCCTCGGTCGCGGTTGGACTTGATGTAGAGCCCGTGTCCGCCGTCGTTCTCCGCGACGACATCGCGGACGAACACCCACTCCACACCGCCCGACATCTCGCTGCCGACCGACATCGCGCCGCCGACCGACGAGCGGAGCCGGTTGCGCTGGATGACGACGTACTGCGTCGGGCGCGAGGCGCGGCCGTCGGCGTCGCGGCCCGCCTTGAGCGCGATGGCGTCGTCGTAGGTCCAGATGTCGTTGTCCTCGATGAGCACGAACCGGCTCCCGTCCGGGTCGATGCCGTCGTCGTTGGTCGTGCCCGGCCGGATCGTCACGCCGCGGACGGTGACGTGCTCGTTGAGCACAAGGTGCGTCGTCCAGAACGGCGACTCACGGAGGGTCACGCCTTCGATGAGCACGCGGTCGCAGTCGAAGAACTGCACGAGGCTCGGGCGGAGGTACCAGCCGTCGCCGAAGACGCGGTCTTCGACCGGCACGCGATCAATGCCCATCTGGCGGAGGCGGTCTTTGGCGGGCTCCTGAAGCTGCTTCCACTCGGCCCAGCCCTCGGCGGCCTGCCCGTCCAGCGTACCCGCGCCCGTGATCGCCACGTCCTCCAGGCCTCTGGCGTAGACGAGCGGCGAGTAGTTGAACAGGAACGTGCCCTCCCACCGCGTGAGCACGAGGGGGTAATCGTCGGGGTCGGCGGAGAAGCGGAGCGTGGCGCCAGAGGCGAGGTGCAGGTCGATCCGCGAGCGGAGGTGAACGGGGCCTCTGGCGAGCCATTCGCCCTCGGGAACGAGCACGCGCCCGCCCCCCGCCTCGGCGCACGCCTCGATGGCGGCGAGAATCGCCGGGAGGTCATCGGCGCCGTCGCCAGAGACTGCGCCGTGGTCGGTGATCGCGCACGTCCGGTCGGGGATGCGCGGCGTCTGGATGTGCTCCAGGATCGCGGGTGCGACGGTCTGCCACGCGGCCCCGCGCTGTTGCATGGCGCCAGAGGCTGTCAACGGCTCGGGTGTCGGGACCGCCTCGGCGACGGCGCGGAGCGGGTCGTCGGCCCAGCCGCCAGAGGCCGGGAGGGCGGGAGCCTCTGGCGCGGGCGCCTGGGCAGAGGCGCAGCCGGAGACGGCGAGCGCGAGGAGAGCGAAAAGAGTGCGTGTCATCGGAGGCCTCTGGCGTCGCGGGCACGGTCGGCAGCGTCCTGCTCGGCGCGCACCTCGCGGTGGCGGCGCTCGTTGAGCGTCGGGTCCTCGCCCATGAGGATGAACAGGCGGATCGCGCCGTCCTGGCCCGCCGTCGCGACGAGGGCGCCGTTGCGACTTACGTCCACGTACTCAGCCTGATCGCCGATGTGGACCTGGAGCGCCGTGTAGACGCGGTCGCGGCTCACGATGTCGGCCACCCTGAACATGCGGAGGTACGGGTCATTGCCGACGGTCATGAGGTACTGGCCGTCGGGCGTCCACTGCACGGACTCGATCTTGTGTCCGCTCCGGTCGAACCGGCGGACGAGTTCGCCGCTCGGGAAGCGGTAGACGTGGAGCAGGCCCTCGGTGTCGCCGACCGCGATCATGTCGCCTGCGGGCGAGAACTGCCCCGTGATGAAGTGGTGCAGGTCGTTGTCGTCCGAGACGCTCACGTCCTCGTCGATGTTGAGCACGAGGCGCTCGGTGGATAGGTCCCAGACGCGCACCTTCCCGTCCTGACCGGCCGCCATCACGAACTGGT
>JBCCPW010000317.1:0-4903 GCA_039024735.1 Bacteroidota bacterium | reverse complement strand
GTCCACGATCACCACGTCGGAGGTCTCGGCATCGGGGGAATAGTTCTGCGTCGTGATGTAGGCGCGGTTGCCGCTGACCTCCGCGATGTAGCGGGCGGCCGTGAACGTCGCGTCCTCGACCTGGGCGACGCGCTGCCCGGTCGCGGCGTCCAGCACGTCCACGCGGGTGCCGTTGCCGGTGACGTAGAGGCGGTCGCCGAGGACGGCCATCCCCTGGAGGAAGCCGCCGAGCTGGCCTTCGAGGAGCTGGTCCGCCTCTGTGGCGCCGGGCGCGATGGAGGTGACCGAGGCGGAGACGCCTCCGCCGCCCTGGTTGCCGACGAAGACGCGGAGGGCGTCTTGTGCGCGGACGGGCAGCGCGAGGAGAAGGAGAAGGGAGAGAGTCGCGAAGCGAATCATGCGGAGAGGGGGTTAGAGGAGGGAAAGCGTGAGCGCTGCCCGGAGGTGCCGGGGGGGCATCGGGAAGCGCGGGACGACGGAGTAGCGGGCGTCGGTGAGGTTGTCCAGGCGGAGGCTGAGCCGGCCCGACCAGCCGAGGCCTGAGATGCCTGCGCTGACCTGGGCGTCCGCGATGGTGTAGGGCGGGAGGGAGGCGCCGCCATCGGAGCGCGTGAACCGGCGTCCCGCGTGGCGGAGGTGGAGGCCCGCCCGAAGCGAGCGCCAACCGAGCGCGAGCCAGCCCTTCGCCTGGTCGTCCGGGACGTAGAGGAGCGGCTGGCCGTAGGCGGACGCCTCGGGGTTGGAGCGGTCTCGCGCGGCGGCGTGGGTCCAGAGCCCGCCGATCTCGGCGGAGGTGACGCCGTGTGCCCACTGGACCGAGGCGGAGAGTTCGCCGCCCACCGTTTCCGTCCGGCCCACATTGACGGGCGCCCAGTACGCGCCGTCCGGGAAGCGGTCGAAGCGCCAGACGATCTGGTCGCGAAGTCGGCTCGCGAAGGCGGTCGCCTCGGTGCTGACGCGGAGGGTCCGCGTGCCCGCCTGGAGCGAGAGCCCCGCCTCGGTGGTCCATCCCGCCTCGGGGCGGAGCGCGGGGTTGCCGCCGGGCTGCCAGAAGCGGTCGTTGAAGGTGGGCGTGCGGAAGGCGCGGCCCACGCTCGCCTTCGCGCGGAGACCCCGCCATCGCGTCGGCTGGACGTTGACACCGAGGCGGGGGCTGACGGCTTGCATCGCGCCGGTGGAGTCTGTGCTCGCCGCCGCCGCCCGGTCGAAGCGGAGCGATGCCGAGACGAGCCAGCGGTCGTGGTCGGCGGTGAGTGCGGTGAAGGCGGCGGTCGTCCGCTCGTGCGCTCGCTCGGCGAGGTTGGGGTGCTCGGCCACGCCGTCGCCGAGTTGCCCGCCCCCTGTCGCCGTCCATGCCCCGCCACCGACGGTCCACGTCCGCTCCGCGCGGGCGTGCGCCGTTGCGATTCGTGTCCGTCCCTCGTTGTCGATGCCGATCGACGGGTTGGCGTAGCGGAGCGCGGCCCGCTGCCACGCCCCTCCCGAGATGACGCGGACCGCACCGAGGCGGACGGCGTGATCCGCCCAGATCCGCGTTGCCCGGTCCGACTGGCGGGCCGTCTGGGCCGCGGCGAAGTCGAAGAGGCCGCGCTCGGCGTCGGTGACGAGGATGGCCAGCCCGCCTCGGTGGGCGCCCGCATCCAGACCGAGGCGGGCGAATCCGGCCCGTCGCGCCACGTCGGAGTTCTCGCGCGGACGCACGACGCCGCTCGTGCCGGTCTCCGGGTTGAACGCCGTCGAGTCCACATAACGGTAGTCCCCGGCGGAGTCCGTGAAGTCCCCGGCGACGCTCAGCGATAGCGGCGTGCCGCGAATCGGTGTGGCGGTGAGCCCGCTCACCGTCCGTTCGCCGAAGGCGCCGGTGCCCGCCTGCACCCGCACCTCGGGACGCGTCGCGCCGGGCGTGCGCAGCGAGACGACGCCGCCCACAGCATCGGTGCCGTAGAGCGCCGAGGCGGGACCGTGGAGCACTTCCGCTCGCTCCAAGAGGACCGCTGGGAGCAGCGTCGGGTCGAGTTGGCCGAGTTGCGGGTCCGAGAGCCGATGTCCATCCAGGAGGACGAGCGTGTGGCTTGCGCCGGAGCCTCGGAGCGAGAACGACGCCAGGCCGTCCGGGCCGTACCGCTTGAGGAACACGGCCGAGCGGTCCTCCAGCACGTCCGCCGCCGAGGTGCCGCCCGTCGCGTCGATGGCGTCGCGCCCTAAAACGGTCACGCGCGAGGGCGCCCGGTGCGTCGAGAGGGGCACGCGTGTGGCCGTGACCGTGACCTCCGCGAGGGAGTCCGCGCGCACGGGTTCGCCCGGACGGACCTGGGCCTGGGTGGACCCGGCGAGGAGCAGGAGAAGAGCGGCGAGGGGGCGCATGAAAAAGCCCGAGCCTCAAACGAGGGCACGGGCCGACACACCGCCGCTGCGGGTGAACGAGCGCCGCACCTCTGATCCCGGAGGCGATGGGGCGAGAGCGACCGGAGCGGCCGCGGACGTCTCGGGCAGGTCTCCTGGCTCGCGGCCCGGCTGGCAGTCCGATGGGGCACCAGCGGCTCGGAAGGCTCAGCCCGGCTCCTTCCCCCTGGCAATCAGGAGTGGAGCGGGGCGTCGGGGCCACCGAGCGGGCCGCCTACAGTTGCGGGTACAGCGCCAGACTTGGGATGTCAGAGATGGGAGGTCGGGTCTCGAAGGTTGGATCCGAGATCACCCATCGGACATCGCCGCACTGGCTTCCCTTTTGCGTCTCGTCGTGGGGACGAGAACCCGAGGCGGGGAAGAAAGAGCGAGTGTCAATGTACGCGGTGCCTGGAGGCTCGCTCGTGAAGTCATGGTTTCGGCTCTGCCCCGTCCGCCTCGGTGCTCTCCGCCTCGGTACCGAGGCGGGCGGACTCGGTGTAGCGGGCAGCGTTGGCCTGCGCGTTGCGCACGTTTCGGAGCCATCCCTCCAGCTTGGCCCGCTTGACGGGGCTCTTTCGGAACGCCTCGCGGAAGGCCGCGAGGTCCAGTTCCGTCCATTCCGAGAGGGGGCGATCGGCGGATGCCTCGCGCGCCTGAAAGCGGGTGTCCGTGGTGGCCTGCGCAAACTTGGTCCACGGGCACACGTCCTGGCAGATGTCGCAGCCGAAGACCCACGGGCCGAACTCGCGCGCGAGGGCCTCCGCCTCGGGCGGCCACTCCGACCCGCGCATCTCGATGGTCCAGTACGAGATGCAGCGCGTCGCGTCGATCTGGTACGGCGCGTCCAGGGCACCGGTGGGGCAGGCGTCCAGGCAGCGGGTGCAGGATCCGCAGTGGTCGGCGGCAAACGGGTCGTCCGCGTCCAGGTCCACGTCCACGATCAACTCGCCGAGGAAGACGAGCGAGCCGTGCGAGCGCGTGAGCAGGTTGGTGTTCTTGCCGATCCATCCGATCCCCGCGCGCTGCGCCCAGGCCTTGTCCATGACCGGCGCGGAGTCCACGAACGCTCGGCCTCCGGCGCCGCCCGAGGCGCGGTCCAGCCAGTCGAAGAGTTCGGCCAGCTTGGTCTTGAGCACGTCGTGGTAGTCGTCGCCCCAGGCGTAGCGGCTCACCTTCCCGATCCCTCGCGCGAGGGCGTCTTCGTCCGTCAGCGGCTCGGGTGTGGGCGCGAGGTAGGTGTGGGCGACGGAGACCACGCTCCGCGCCCCTGGCACCAACTCGCGCGGGTCGATCCGCTTGTCGAAGTGGTTCGCCATCCACGGCATCGCGCCGGTCTCGCCGCCGTGGCGCCCCTGCTCCAGCCACGCCTCCAGCCGACGGGCCTCGGGGTCCATGCGCTCCGCCCGCGCGATGCCCACGAGCGCGAACCCGAGGCGGTGAGCCTCGGCCTTGAGGTCGCGCGAGAGGCGGGTGCGGAGGGCGGCGGGCGTCATGCGAGCAACCTACCGCCCGGCGGCTCCCGCCTCGGTCCTCCGCCTTGGCACCGAGGCGGGCCGGGTCAGCCGCCCGCGAGGAGCCGGTCCACCTCGGCGTCCAGGGGCCCCACGGCCACCGGGTAGGCGCGTGTGAGCCCATGCCCTTGGGCAGCCTCCAGGTGCGGCCGGGCCTCGTCCAGCCGACCGAGAGCCGCGAGGGCGATGCCGAGCGAGAACCGCGCGTGGCGGACGTTGAAGCTGTCCTCGGCGTGGGTCTCACGCTGGAGCGTCAGAGCCTCGCGCAGGAGGGGCTCCGCGGCTTCCGAGTCGCCACTGTGGACGAGCACATGGCCTGCCTGCCCGAGGATCGTCGCACGGGAGACGGGCGCGTCGGTGATGCGGCGGGCCGCATCGGCGAGGGCCAGCAGGTCGGTGCGGGCGGCCTCCTCATCGCCCGAGGCGTAGCGGAGGGCCGCGACCTGAGCGCGGGCGTAGAGGCCGTCGGGCGTGCCGAGGGTTCCCCGAGACCGCTCGTGCGCTTCCACTCGTCGCGCGAAGTGCAGCGCCGCCTCGTAGTCCCGCTGTTCGCCCGTGATGACAGTCAGGCTGTGGACCACGCCGAGCGATTGGTGAGAGGCGGGGCCAAGGTCGCGGTCGTAGATCGCGAGGGCCTCACCGAGGTGGGTCTCCGCCTCGGCGAGACGCCGCTGGTAGAAGTGCGCCTGCCCGAGGGCCTGGAGCAGGTTCGCCTCGCGGAGGGGCCCGAGCCCGCCTCGGCGGGTCGCCTCCAGGGCGATACGGGCGTGGCGCTCGGCGTCGGCGTACTGTCCCATCGATGCGGACGCGTACGACAGGTTGGCGCGGACAGTGATGGTGTGGGGGTGGACCACGCCGAGCGACCCGCGCAGGAGGCGTTCCGTCGCGATGTACTCGGCGTAGGCGGAGCGGTAGTCCTGTGTGCCGGTGTAGTGGACGCCGAGGGCGTTGTGCGCCTGCGCCATCGCGATGGGATCGTCTCCGCCTCGGCGCTCGGCGAGGACGCG
>JBCCPW010000316.1:0-4905 GCA_039024735.1 Bacteroidota bacterium | reverse complement strand
TCGTCCAGCGGTGCTTCACGAACGCGAGCCTCACCGAGGCGGCGAGCCACACCGCGCACGTCGGATGGATCACTGCCGCCAGCGGGGAGCGACTCGATCAAGTGGTGGTGACCGTCTTCCGTGCCCCGACGAGCGCGACGGGTGAGGACGTGGTGGAAATCACGACGCACGGCGGGAGTGCAGCGCCCCAACTCGTCCTCCGCGCGATTCTGGACGCGGGCGCCCGGCTGGCCGAGCCCGGCGAGTTCACCCAGCGGGCGTTCCTGAACGGCAAGCTGGACCTCGCCCAGGCCGAGGCCATCGCGGACCTGATCCACGCCCGAAGCACCGCCGCCGCACGCGCCGCCGCCCGAGGCGTGGAGGGCCGCACCTCGGACGCCCTCGCGGAGATCCGCGACCGGCTCGTCGAGACGGCGGCCCTCGTGGAGTTGGAGTTGGACTTCTCCGACGAGGACGTGGAGTTCGCCGACCGCGCCCGCCTCGGTGCCCTGCTGGATGAGGCAGACGCTCACCTCGGCGCCCTCCTCTCCACGGCCCGCCTCGGCGCGCTTGTGCGCGATGGCGTCCGCGTCGTCATCGGCGGGCGGCCGAACGCGGGCAAGAGCACGCTGCTCAACGCCCTCGTGGAAGACGACCGCGCGATCGTGAGCGAAACCCCTGGCACCACCCGCGACCGGGTCGAGGCCGAGCGCGAACTCGACGGCTTGCTCTTCCGCTTCGTGGACACCGCCGGGCTCCGCGAGACGGCGGACGCCGTGGAGGCAGAGGGCGTCCGCCGGAGCCGCGAGGCCGCCGAGACGGCCGACGTGCTCGTCTACGTCGTGGATGCGCAGACCGGCCCCGACACCGAGGAGGTCGCCTTCCTCGAAGGTCTCGCCTCGCGCCGCCCTGATCTGCCCATTCTGCGCGTCGCGAACAAAGCGGACCTGCTGGAAGGCGACTCGCTCCACCTCGGTGCAGATCCGTACGGGCGACCCAGCGGGTCGCCCCTACCGGATGGACAGAGAGAGGGGCACGTCACCGATTCGCCCGGGCGTCCTGCAGGATCCTCCTCTCTACCGATCCCGCTCTCCGCGCGCGACGCGCGGACCGACCCTGCCCGCCTCGGTGCTCTGGTGAGCGCCCTCCTAGGCGCGGTTCGCCGGGGCGACAACGAGGCGGAGAGCGGCGTACTCGTCACCAACGAGCGGCACCGTCAGTTGCTCGCCACCGCCCGCGAGGCTGTCGGGCGAGCCCGCGCGCACATTGAGGCGGGCACCTCCGGCGATCTCCTCGCCCTCGACCTTCGTGCCGCGCTCGATGCCCTCGGGCGCATCACCGGGGCCGTGACGCCAGACGATGTGCTCGGTGCCATCTTCGGGCGCTTCTGCATCGGGAAATAGCCGCCTCGTCTCCTAACGGAGACGTGCTGCGCAAGGGGACGGGTATCCTCGCTCCTCTCCCACCGCCCCTGCCATGGTCCGCCTCGGTCTCGCCCTCACGCTTCTTCTTCTCGCGCCATCTGCCCTCGCGCAACCGGCCACCCCCGTCACGCCGGAGGACACGGCAGATCCCGCCGATGTCGCCACCACCGAGGCGATCCTCGAGGCGGTCTACGAGGTCATCTCCGGCGAGGCCGACGAACCGCGCGATTGGGATCGGTTCCGCTCCCTGTTCCACCCGGAGGCCCGCCTGATGCCGCTCGGGCCCGGCCCCGACTCCCTATGGCGTCCGGCGGGCGTCTGGAGCCCGGACGAGTACGCGGAACTCGCCGCTGACATCTTCGCGAACGCACCCATCTTCCAAGGCAAGGGCTTCTACGAGGTGGAATCGGCCCGGCGCGTGGAGCACTACGAGCACCTCGCGCACGTGTGGAGCACCTACGAGAGCCGCCTCGCGCCGGACGAGGAGCCCTTCGCGCAGGGCATCAACTCGTTCCAGCTCTACCACGACGGCACGCGCTGGTGGGTGATGAGCATCCTCTGGGAGCAGGAGACGCCCGAGACGCCGATCCCGGCACCGTACCTGCCGGAGAGCCGCTAGCCCGCCTCGGCACCGAGGCGGACGACGACAAACCGCAGACGACGGTCCCCTTGTGGTCCGCGGTCGCTTCGGGAGAGGAGGGACAGGCCAGAGTGCGGCTCTGGCTCCCTTCCCCGCCTTGGCACCGAGGCGGGTGGGTCCCGTCCCCCGTCAGACGATCCGGTTCGGATCGGGCGGCGGCGGGACATCGCCTCGGTAGCCGAACACCGTCTGCACCGCTTTGATGGCGGTCGGAAACTGCTTGCGGACGTACCACTGGTCCGCCATCCGGCGCGTGCCGAGGGCGTAGGTAGGGTACGCGAAGAGCGTGTCGGAGAGGGTCTGGAGGGTGGTGCCCGTCTTCATCGCCACGGCAAGGATCTGCATCAGCTCGCCCGCCCGCTCGCCGATGACGCTCGCGCCGAGGATCTTCCCACGCCACGCCGTCCCGAACACCTTGATGTCTCCCGCGGTCTGCCCCTCGGTGATGGCGCGGTCCACCTTCGTGTAGGGGAAGCGGTAGACCTCGTAGCTCGTGCCCTGCGCGTCGAGGTCCTTCGCGCTGGGACCGAGGTGGGCCACCTCGGGGTCGCAGAAGGTCACCCACGGGACGTGCGCCCGGTCGATGGAGGCGGGAATCTTGAGGATGGCGTTGGTCGTGGCGGTCTTCGCCATGTGCTCGCTCATGTGGGTGAGCTGGTACTCCCCCGTGCAGTCGCCCGCGGCCCAGATGTGGCCCTGCGAGGTGCGGCACCGGTCGTTCACGGCGATGCCCCTGGGGGTCACGTCCACGCCCGCGGCCTCCAGACCGAGCGTCTCCACATTGGGCTTGCGGCCTGCCGCGATGAGGAGCCGGTCCGCCTCCAACGTCTCGCCGTCCCCGAGGTGGAGCCGAACCCCATCGCCTGCGGGCTCCACGCGGTCCAGGCTCGCGCCGAAGCGAAGCACGACGCCGTCCGCTTCGAGGGAGCGCTGCGCGATGGCGGCGTGCTCGGGGTCGTCGCGGCCGAGGATCTGCTGGCCTCGGTCGACGACCGTCACGGCGGTCCCGAGGCGCTGGAAGGCCTGCCCCATCTCCACCCCGATGGGTCCGGCGCCGAGGATCGCCAGGGAGCCCGGCTGCTCGGTCATCTCGAAGAGAGTCTCGTTGGTGAGGGCGTCCACCTCGGTGAGACCGGGGATGGGCGGCGCGGCGGCACGGCCTCCGGTGCAGATGCAGAACATCCGGCCCGTGACCCGTCGGGCGCCGTCCTCGGTCTCGATCTGGACCGTGTGCTCGTTGATGAACCGCGCGTCGCCGTGGACGACGTCGATGCCAAACCCCTCGAAGATCTCCGGCGCGTCGGCGTCGGCGTAGACCTCCTCGCGGAGCCGGTGGACGTGCGCGATGACATCGGCGAAGCGAATGCTCACCTCGGCATCGACGCCGAACGCGGAGGCCGTGCGGGCGCTGTGGGCAAGCTGCGCGGCGTGGAGCAGAGCCTTCGAGGGCACGCACCCCGTCCACGTGCAGTCGCCACCGAGGCGGTGCCGCTCGATCATCATCGTCTTGGCACCCGCGTTGGCGGCGATGCCTGCGGCCGTGAGGCCCGCTGCACCACCCCCGAGGACGATGTAGTCGAAGTCGTATCGGGCCATGACGAGGGGAATGGGGAGAGGAGACGGCCGTGCCGGGCAACGGCGCGCGTGCGGTGCGACCTTGCCCGTCCTCGAACGATACCGACCGTGTACTGACCGCGCCGTGCTTCTTTACGCCGTTACCTACGATGATCCGCGCGGGCTTCCCGAGAAGGGCCTCCGTTCCAAGACGGAACCGTTCTGGCTCCACGACCAGCTCCCGAGCGCGGAGCACGCCCGCCGCAGCCACCCCGGCCGACCGGGCTGGATCCTCGTCCTGGATCCCGAGGCGATGGATCTGGCGACGCCGCCCGATGGCGCCGAGCTTCCCGTCTCGGGCCCGCCCGTCGCGTGGAAGATCCCTCGCAAGGCGGTCCTCAACGTGGACGCCGACGGCGACTACTGGCGGCCGTACCCAGTCGTGGCGGCGGGGGGCTGGGTCGTCCGGCGGACGAAGAAGGACAACGTCAAGCTGCTCCTCATCAAGCGGAAGGGGAAGTGGGACCTGCCAAAGGGCAAGATGGACCCCGGCGAGACGCCCGTTCAGGCGGCCCGGCGCGAGGTCTCCGAGGAGGTCGGCGTCAAGAAGAAGTACATCCAGCTGCTGCACCCGCTCGGGCACACGGTCCACGGGTACGTGTGGCACAAGCGCGGGGTCTACGCCGTCAAGACGACGCACTGGTTCTCGATGACGACCGAGGCGCGCGAGTTCATCCCGGAGAAGGCGGAGAACATCACGAAGGTCGGCTGGAAGAAGTGGGACACGGCGGGCGAGAAGCTGGGCTACAAGACGCTGCGCCAGCACCATGCGTTGCTCGACCCCGAGGTGCTCGGCGTGTGACCGCCTCGGTGCCGAGGCGGGGGCCGCGTTCTCTGGTCTCGCACGCTCCATCGTGTCATCCTGAGAGGCTTGTTTGGTAGCCGTTGCCCGGGTCCTGTCCGCCCCCTTGAGGGGGCTCCCGCGAAGCGGGTGGGGGTGTTTGCCTGGCCGTACCGCCACACCAACACCCTCCGCCGACGTTGTCGGCACCTCCCTCAAGGGAGGGGTTTGCTCTACCAAACAGCCTCTGAACGAACGCGAAGGATGTCGTTTAGGAGAGAATGTGACCGCCTCGGTGCCGAGGCGGGGGCCGCGCGTCCAATCGCCACACCTCGGTAATCGCACGAGGACCGACCGCGCGGTAGGCTCGGGTGCCCCCCGTTCCAACCGCCATGAAAGACGACCGCGACATCGAGAAAGGCTATCCCACAGATCAATTCGTGGCCAAGCTGCGGCGCCTCGCCGAC
>JBCCPW010000315.1:0-4916 GCA_039024735.1 Bacteroidota bacterium | reverse complement strand
CGGAGGTGCGGCCATCCAACAGCGTTTCGAGGGCGCGCTGGACGGCCTCTTCCGTCTCGGTGTCCACGCTGGATGTGGCCTCGTCCAGCACCAGCACGGCGGGGTCGTAGACGAGGGCGCGGACGAACGCGAGCAACTGACGCTGTCCGAGCGAGAGGTTCGCGCCGCGCTCTCCGACGGGCTGGTCGTATCCCTCCGCCAGCCGCTCGATGAATCGGTCCGCCTCGACGGCTCGTGCCGCCGCCTCCACCTCGGTACGCGAGACGGACGGGTCGCCGAGCGTGATGTTCTCCGAGACGGTGCCCGAGAAGAGAAACACGTCTTGCAGCACGAGGCCCACCTGCCGCCGCAACTCCGTCAGCGGCAAATCGCGCACGTCGATGCCGTCCAGGAGGATGCGGCCGCGCTGGGGCTCGTAGAACCGAAGCAGAAGGTTCAGGATGGTGGTTTTGCCAGAGCCGGTGTGCCCCACGAGCGCGAGCGTGGAGCCGGGGGTGGCCTCGAAGGAGACATCGCGCAGGACCCAGTTCCAGTCGGGGGATGTAGCCGCGGACTCCTCTCCACTGCCCGCAACCGAAGGGAGCCGCTCGTAGGCGAACCACACGTTCTCGAAGGTGATGCGCCCCTGCGCTCGACCATCCCCAAAGTGCGTCGGGCGGGTCGTTTCCTCGATGGACTGGTCGTCGTCCAGCAGGCCGAAGATGCGCTCTCCCGCCGCGAGGGCACTCTGGAGCGTCGTGAGCTGATCGGAGAGGTTGCGGACCGGTTCGAAGAACATCCGCACGTACTGGATGAACGCGATCAGCGTGCCGACGGTCAGCGCCTCGCGCATGGCCTCCGTTCCGCCATACCACAGCACCAGCCCGAGCGCCGCGCTCGCGATGAGGTCGATGACCGGCCAGAACAGCGCGAACCACCAGATCGTGCGGACGTGGGCGTCACGGTGGTCGGCGTTGATGGCCTCGAAGCGGCGCTGTTCCTCCACCTCGCGCCCAAAGATCTGGACGACGCTCATGCCCGTGACGTGCTCTTGCACAAAGGCATTGAGCCGGGCCACTTGCTTGCGCGTCTCTCGGAATTCGGCCCGCATCCGGCGCCGAAAGAACTCCGTCGCGAGGATCATCGGGGGGAGCGCGAGCAACGCCACGAGCGCCAACTCCACGTCCAGCGCGAGCATGAACGCCACGATGAACACGAGCCGGGCGATATCTCCGAGGATGGTCACAAGCGCCGACGAGAGGAAGTCGCCGAGAGCCTCCACGTCGGAGGTCGCGCGTGTGATGAGCGTCCCGATGGGGGTCCGGTCGAAGAAGCCGAGCCGCTGCGTTTCGATGTGGCGGAAGACTCGGACGCGGAGATCGAAGAGGGCGTGCTGTCCGATCCACTGCGTCAGGTATCCCCGCACGAAGGCGAACAGCCCCTCGCCAGCGAGCACGAGCGCGAGCAGCCCCACGATGCGAAGCAGTCCCTGCGCGTCGCCCTCCACGATGTAGCCGTCCACGGCCACCTGCACGAGGCGCGGGCGGAGCGGGCCGAGGAACGCGGCCCCGAACGTCACCGCGAGCGCCACGGCCACCCACCAGCGGTACGGCCAGAGCACGGCGCCGAGGCGTCGGATCAGGCGGCGGGGCAGGGTGGGGCGAGAGTCGTCAGCCACGGAGGGGAGGAGCGTCGGTAGAGGCTACGCCCATTGACCCACCAGCGCTCCGGGGAAATAGGGGATGGCGACCGTCGCGTCAAACGCGTGTCGGTGCACCGAGGCAGGGAGACAAGGGCGAATGCCCGCTGCGAGGGGTGAGTCGTGTGTCCCGCCTCGGTGCTGTGCGGTGGACGACCGAGGCGGGTCGGGCGGCTTGCATCCAGGGACTCGATGGCTCTCGGCACCAAGGCGGGTGGGCGCGGTGCGCTCCGCCTCGGTGGATCGACGGGCTCCCGGCTGGCTACTCCTTCGGTTCGACTGCGATGGTCGTCAACTCCACGGCGGCCTCCGTCTCAGGGAAGACCTCGCGGGCCTCCGCAACGAGCCCCGATGGTTCAGGGTAGCGAGCCGAGAAGTGCGTCAGGAGGAGGCGTCGGGCCCCAGCATCGCGAGCCGTCTCGGCGGCCTGCCGAGCGGTGGAGTGGTGCGTGTCCGCCGCACGGTCGGCCTCGTCGTCACCGAAGGTGGCGTCGTGGATGAGGAGGTCGGCGCTCGCAGCGAGGGCGCGAACGCCGTCGCAGGGCGCCGTGTCCAGGCCGTACGCAATGGCAACTCCCGGTCGGTCGGGACCGACGATCCCGTCGGGCGTGACCTCGCGATCACCAACGGTCACGCGGCCGCCCGTCGCGAGGGTTTCGAAGTCGGGGCCGTCCTGAACGCCCGCCGCGCGAGCAGCGACCGGGTCGAAGCGGCCCGGGCGGGGCGCTTCCTGGAACCGATAGCCCATGCACGGGACCCGGTGGTGGAGAGGCCGGGCCTCGACGTGAAATGCGGGGGTGCGATAGACGACCTCGTGTTCTGTTTCTGGCGCCCATTCGCGAAGGTGAACGGGATACGGGAGGGCCTCTGGAGCCGCTCCCGGGATGCCCGAGAGGAGCGTCCCAAGCCCGTCCGGCCCGACCAGCGTGAGGGGCTCGGTCCGATCCAGGAGCGCGAAGGTGCTGAGCAGGCCGGGGAGCCCGAACACGTGATCCCCATGGAGGTGCGTGATGAAGACCGCCTCGATCCGTGCCCCCAGCAGCCCTGCGCGAAGCAACTGGAACTGCGTCCCCTCACCGCAATCGAAGAGTAGCACGCGGCCCTCGCGTCGGAGGGCGAGACCGGAGAGGTGCCGCCCGGGCGTTGGCACGGCGCCTCCGATCCCGAGCGGGGTGACCTCAGTGGGGATGGGCATGACAGATCGAAAGGGCTCGCGGTACCCCGGCTGACGAGTCAGGGTCCGGCCTTCATCGCGGGTTCATGCCGGGCGCTACCGAGGCTGGACGCGCGGATTCTCCGGATCCACGGGGACCTTGTGCCGTAGCCTCCTGCCACGCTCTCTCGCGCATCCATGGTTCGCTGCCTTCTCCTCGCTCTTGGCGTCGCCGCCATGGCCTCCGCACCTCATGCCCAGTCCGGCTCCGACGCCTACCAACGCGCGTGGCTGTCCACCTCGGGCCTCCCGTCGGCCCCCTCCTCGGTCCTTCGCGAGGCTCCGCTCGTGCCCATCGCCACGCCCGACGATCTCCCCGAGGTGGACCGGGAGTTCCGCGCCGCCTGGGTCGCGACGGTAGACAACATCGACTGGCCGTCTGAACGCGGCCTGCCGGTTGCGCAGCAGAAGGCCGAGCTTCGCGCCATCATGGACCGGGCGGCGGAGATCGGGATCAACGCCATCATCTTTCAGATCCGGCCGATGGCCGACGCGCTCTACCCCTCGGACCTGGAGCCGTGGAGTGAGTACCTGACCGGGCGGCAGGGACAGGCGCCTGCTCCCTTCTGGGACCCGCTCCAGACCGCCATTGACCTCGCCCACCGGCGCGGGCTGGAACTGCACGCGTGGTTCAATCCCTACCGCGCGAGCCACCCGACCCAGCGCGCGCCGCAGCACGAGACCCACATCTCGCAGACCCGTCCGGATCTCGTGCGCCAGTACGGTCGCTACGAGTGGATCGATCCCGGTGAGCCCGAGGCGACGGATCACTCGATGGCTGTCATCCTGGACGTGGTGCGCCGATACGACATCGACGGCGTCCACCTTGACGACTACTTCTACCCCTACCCCGAGCGAGAGAACGGGCGCCGTCTCCAGTTCCCGGATCGCGAGTCGTACGCCCGCGCCCAGGCCGCAGGGGAAACGCTCTCGCGCGATGACTGGCGGCGGCAAAACACCGACCAGTTCATCGAGCGACTGTACCGCGAGGTCAAGGCCGTCGACCCGCTGGTCAAGGTCGGCATCAGCCCGTTCGGGATCTGGCGCCCGGGGAACCCCCCGAGTGTGACCGGCTTCGACCAGTACGCCGAGATCTACGCCGACGCCCGCAAGTGGCAAGTGGAGGGCTGGCTGGACTACCTCGCGCCGCAACTCTACTGGAGCATCGACTCGCGCGGGCAGAGCTTCCCGGCGCTTCTGGGGTGGTGGGGCGAGCAGAACACGGCGGGCCGCCACCTCTGGCCGGGGCTCTTCGACAGCCGCATCCTGCCGGAGATCGGGAGCTACACGCCGCAGGAGATCCTGGATCAGGTGGCCCTGGTGGAGGACGACACCGAGGCGACCGGCACCATCCATTTCTCCATGAAGGCCCTCATGCCGGAGTACGGCGATCTCGGGGACCAACTGGCGCAAGGGCCCTGGACCGCGCCTGCGCTCGTGCCCGCGTCTCCGTGGCTGGATGCCGAGCCGCCTCGTGCGCCTGCTCTTATGCTCCGCGAGTCCGGTGATTCCGAGTGGTTGCTTCTCACGCCGCCCGGCGAGCCCGTCCGCACGTGGATCGTCCGCGAGAAGCGCGGCGACGCGTGGACGGTGCGCGTCCTGCCGGGCTGGCGCCTCGCGCATCCTCTCCGTGCGGACGCGACCGGCGCGATGCCCGAGATGATCGCGGTCTCGGCTGTGGACCGCGCGGGCAACGAGGGCGAGGTCACGACCGTCGCGCCGTAGCGAACGCCCCCCGCCTCGGTACCGAACGGAGCGTCACCGAGGCGGGGGCTCGCCCCCACATCCTCCGCCTCGGTGGGTTCGCCTCGGCACCGAGGCGGAGGGGGTCAGTGTTCCGCCGCGGTCCACAGGACTTCTTCGGAGACGGTACGAGCGGCAGCGTCCACCCGCTGTCTGCTCTGGCTCCGCCTCGGTGGTTCTGCCTCGGCACCGAGGCGGAAGGGGTCAGTAGGCCAACATGAACGCGGGACGGGGCGTGAGCCGCACCCCGGGCGAGGGGAGGTGGATCCGCCGGAGAAAGGG
>JBCCPW010000314.1:0-4940 GCA_039024735.1 Bacteroidota bacterium | reverse complement strand
GTTCGCAGTGGACGCCCACTTCAGAAGCAAGCTGTTGGCTGTTTGGCGGTTCTCCTCGGCGAGACGCATGAAGTGGCTCAGGTTCGCGGCCGTCGTGATGTCCACGCGGTCGTAGAGCGTCCTCCAGACCAGCGGAGAGGGGTCTGGTCCCCCACTCGCCCCGCGCGGCACGAACTCCCCGACGGGCGTCGTCGTCACGGGGTCGGGCGGGGCGCCGATGGCCTCCAGCCGCGCGACGTACGCGTCGATCTCTGACTCCAGGTCGAAGAACGCCGCCAGCGCGTCGGAGATGGCCGGGTCCACGGTTTCCCCATTGACGGCTCCGGTGCCCGCCAGCGCGGCGGGGAGCGCGGTCGGGGCGTCATCGCGAAAGACCTCGCGGGTCGCCGCTGTGGACCAGAGTTGGACGGGCAGCGACTCGATAGGACCATTCAGCCGCTCCGCTGGCATCCCGGACGCGCGCGCCATCGCGGCGTGACCTCTCTCGACGGTCTGCGTGATGCGCCGCATCGTGCCCGGGGCCTCCGGCACACCGAGAATGCGGAACGGAAGCGGGTCGCCGAGCGGCTCGTCTCGGTCGAACAGCGACACCATCACGTCGCCTCCCGCGAGCACGTCGGGATGGATGGGCACCACCATCGCGAGATCACCGGACGAGAGGCGCTCCACCCGAGCGTCGAATACGGGCTCGTTCGGCGCGGCAACATCGAGCCGCAGGCTGTCGAGTGACGCCGGGAGATCGTCGATGATCACGCGCGAAAGCGGCAACCCGTCCGACTGGCGAAATGCTGGGGACTGCGCGGACGCCGCCGATGCCAAAACGGCAAGGACGACCGGGACGATCAGGAGACGCATCGAGGGGAGACGAACGAGTAACGGGGCGACGTCTGAACCTACCGAGTTCCTTGCGGCAAGGAGTCAGTACAGCCCCACCGGGTCCACATCGAGGTTGATGCGGTGGCCTCTTGGAGGCGTGCCCACCTCCTCGGTGGCCGCCCGAACGGCCGAGGCGAGCACCGAGGCGGGCACGCTCCGTGGCGCCTTGAGGTGCGTGTGGACGCGCCAGAACCCTTTGATCTTGCCCACGAACGCCGCCACCGGTCCGAGCACCTCGGCGCCCTCGATTCGTGCTGCATGGCGCGTCAACGCATCGGCCCAGGTGCGCGCCAGGGTATGCGTGGAGCGCTCATACGGCCCCTTGATCTCCGCGCCGATGAGCCGTCCGTACGGCGGATAGCCTAGTTGGTAGCGCTCGGCGAGTTCGTGGCGGGCGAACGCGGCGTAATCGTGCGCGAGGGCGAATTGGATGGCGGGATGCTCCGGGTTGCGCGTCTGGAGGATCACCTCGCCCGGGAGATCGTGGCGCCCCGCGCGTCCGGCGACCTGCGCGAGAAGCTGGAACGTCCGCTCGGCCGCGCGGAAGTCTGGCAGCAGCATCCCGGTGTCCGCGTTGACTACGCCGACGAGCGTGACGCGGGGGAAATCCAGCCCCTTCGCGACCATTTGCGTCCCGAGGAGGATGTCCGCGTCGCCCCGCCCGAAGCGCTCCAGGATGCGGGCGTGGGCGCCTTTTCGGGAGGTCGTGTCGAGGTCCATCCGCAGAAGACGCGCGTCAGGAAACACGTCCGCGATCTCTTCCTCGACGCGCTGGGTGCCACTGCCGAGGAGCTTCAGGTCGTCGGCACCGCAGGCGGGGCAGACGGGCGGCTGGCGCTCCGCGCGTCCGCAGTAGTGGCAGCGGAGCGTCCGGTTGGTGATATGAAGCGTGAGCGAGACGGCGCAGTCGGGGCACTCGGGGGTCCAGCCGCAGGTCTCGCAGGTGATGACGGGGGCGTAGCCGCGGCGGTTTTGCAGCAGAATGGTTTGCTCGCCTCGGTCCAGGCGGGCGCGGATGGCCTCGCGGAGGTCGTGCGAGAGGGCACCCTTCAATCGGCGGATCGTCTTTTCCCGCGCGAGGTCGATGACGCGGACCTCGGGGAGGGGGGCGGGCTCCTTGAGTGTTTCCGCCTCGGTGCCGAGGTGGGGGGAGTCGGTACGACCCTCACCCTGTCCCTCTCCCGAGGGGAGAGGGGACCGCGTAGGTACGGACGTGCTCGGACTCGCACCGGGAGTCCCCCCATCCCTCATCCCCCGTCCCCCATCCCTCCGTCGCACCGGCACCCGATCCGGCATCGCGAGGTAGCCGTACTTGCCGGTGCGAGCGTTCGCGGCGGTCTCCAGGCTGGGCGTGGCGCTGCCAAGGACGCAGACGGCACCCGCTCGGTGGGCCCGCATCACGGCCACATCGCGCGCGTGGTAGCGCGGGGCCGGGTCGAACTGCTTGTAGCTCCCCTCGTGCTCCTCGTCCACGATGACGATCCCGAGGTCCGTGACCGGCGCGAAGACGGCGCTTCGCGGCCCGATCACGACCGGGTAGGTGCCGCCTCGGATGCGCGTCCACGCGTCGAGGCGCTCGCCGGGGCTCATGCGGCTGTGGAGCACCGCCACGCGGTCGCCGAAGTGCGCGCGGAAGCGACGGACCGTCTGCGGCGTCAGCGCGATCTCAGGCACGAGGACGATGCCCGATTGGCCTCGCGCGAGGACCGCCGCGAGGGCGCGGAGGTAGACTTCGGTCTTGCCCGAGCCCGTCACGCCGTGCAGCAAGAAGGTCGCCGCCTCGCCCGCCTCGGTGGCGGCGTGGAGCGAGGCGAGGGCGGCCTGCTGCGCCGGATGGAGCGTGACGGCTGCTGGGGGCGCCGCCTCGGTCGCGTGGATGGTCCGCTCCACCTCGCGCGCCTCGGTCTCTATGACCCCCTTCGCGACGAGCGCCTTGACGGTGCTGCTGCTCGCGCCGGTCGCCCGCAACGCCTCGGCCTGCCGAACCGGCTCCGCTGCATCCGAGAGGAACGCGACGAGGGCGCGCTGCCGGGCCCCGCGCAGATCTGGAATCTCCTCCACCGGCACACCGAGGCGGAGATGCGTCTCGACCTTCGGTCGCGCGCGGGCCTCCTGAAGCGCGTGCTCGATGTGGATCGCGCCCGCCCGCTCCATCCGGCGCAGCAGCGACTGCGGAGCTGTCTTTCGTCCCAACGCGTCGGCGAGAGCCGGGACCTTCATCCCGCTGCCGTTCGCTCTCGCGAGGGCGGCCAGCAGCGCGCGGCCGTCCGCCTCGGGCCAGTCGTCCGTCAGGGCGTGGACCACGCGGCGGGTCTCGATCTCGGTCCCGCTCGGGAGGGCGGCTTTGATGGCCTCGCCCCAGGTGCAGAGGTAGTAGTCGGCCACCCATCGCGTGAGCCCGAGGAGGGCGGGCGTGAGGGCGGGCCGATCGTCCAGCACGTCGGCGATCTCTTTGAGCTTGGGCGTCGCCTCGCTGCCCTCCGCCACCACGACCCCGGTCAGGTGTCGCCGTCCGAACGGCACGAGGACACGCGCGCCAGGGACCGCCTCGGCCTCCAGCGCGGGCGGCACGCGGTACGTGAACGGCCCCTCCACGGGGGCGAGCGGGGCGACCTGGACGAGCGACATCACGGCAAGCTACCCGGTCGCGCGCCATCGATGTGTCATGCCCGCCTCGGGGCCGAGGCGGACAGCACCGAGGCAGGCCGGTTCAGAGGCGGTGGCCGTCGCGGCGGTCGGCGGCGGGGTCCCACCGGGCGAGGTTCTAGGCGATGTACCGCCGGATGGCGTCGGCCTCGCGCTCGGTGCGCACCACGCGGTCCCAGTAGCTGCGCTGCCACACGCGAACGGTGGGGTCGAGGCGGCGAATGCGTTTGGTCACGATGGATTTGTGTTGCCCAACGATGGCGCCGACCGATCCGGGCGGAGGACCGGGCTGGTTGGAACCGACCCGCGTAGGGGCGACCCGGCGGGTCGCCCCTACCGCCGGTGTGCCCCTACGGGCGGAATCGGGGCCACGGGCGGAATCGGGGCCACGGGCGGAATCGGGGCCACGAGCATTCCCCTCGTGCGGCCGAATCCCGAACAACAGATGCACGTGGTCCGGCATCACCACGAACGCATCCAGCACCACGTACGGCCGCACCGCCTCGGTCCGATGCCATTCCTCGGCCGCGATCCGCCCGAACCGCGACCGCCGCATCTCCCCGGCGACCACCTCGCCGAACAGACGCTGCCGCCCGAACGTGCAGACCGTGACGAAATAGACCCCCTCGGAGGCGTAGTCGTGCTGCCGGAGGCGGACAGAGCGGCGGCGGTGACGGTCGGAGTCGAACGGCATGGCCCCCGTTCAGACACGCGAGACCCGCGAACCCAACTCCCCCCGCCTCGGTGCCGAGGCGGAAGGAATCGGCTCACCCCACGAGGACGCGGAACGCGCCGCCGGGCTCGCGCACCGCCCGAATCGGAACACCGAGGCGGTCCTCGATCACCGCCGCGTTGGTGGCCGCGTGGGCCGTCCACGCTGTCGCGCGGAAGACGCCGCCGCCGGCCAGCGCGAACGGCACGAGCAGTTGATCCGCGAGGTGCGGCCCGACGGGCGCGTCCGAGGCGAGGTACGCCGCAACCGCCTCGGTGACCTCGTGAGCCACCGCCTCGGCGCGCTTGCCCTTCACTCCGAACGCGGCGACGACTGTGGTGACAGCCTCCGTCTCGATCTCGGCGAGCAGCACGTTGCCCGGTCCCGCCGATCCCTCGGCGCGAACGGTCCGGTACTCCGCGCCGCCGTCGTCGAGCGCCCGGGCAACCGCGGCCAGTTCACGACGCGCGATCCGATCCGGCAGGTTGGCGAGGAGGGCCGTCACCCGAGGCGGACGCATCGCGCCCCGCTCCACCAGTTCGATGGGAACGAGCGGCGCGGGCTCCACCTCGACCACGATCCGCCCGCCGCCCGCCGGGTAGAACCCGTGGCGTTCCAGCCGAGCCGTGACGCGCGGCCCCATCCGCCCGATGAGCGGTAGGTACGTCCGCGCGAGGAACTCGAAGGGTGGCGCGAAGGGGTTGTG
>JBCCPW010000313.1:0-4972 GCA_039024735.1 Bacteroidota bacterium | reverse complement strand
GCCCGGACGCTCGCGCTGCTCGCCATCGCGATGTACGACGCCAACGTCGCCTGCTTCGACGCCAAGTACCGCTACTGGCTGCTCCGCCCGACCCACGCCGACGACTCGATCCAAATCGCCGAGGGCGTTCGGCTCCCCAACTTCCCGGCGTACCCCTCGGGCCACGCGTGCGGGGCCGGGGCAGCGGCGGAGATCGTCGGTGCGCTCATCCCCCAGGCCCGCGAGACGGTGGACGCCATCTCCGACGACGCGGCGATGTCTCGGCTGTACGCGGGCGTCCACTACCGCTTCGACAACGACGACGGGCTGGCGCTCGGCCGCGAGGTCGCGGAGTGGGTGCTGGAGATGGACGTGCGGAAGCGGCTCGGCACATGGCGCGAGGCCCCAACGCCCTGACAGACTGTTCACTCCTTTCTCTCGTCCTCCCATGTCCGACCCGATTCTCCACGCCAGAGGTCTCACCAAGCGTTTCAGCGGCACGACCGCCGTCGATGATCTCGACCTCGCGATTCATCCGGGCGAGGTGTACGCCCTCCTCGGCCCCAACGGCGCCGGGAAGACGACGACGATCAACCTGTTCCTCGGTTTCCTCGCGCCCGATGGCGGCGAGACTCTCGTGGATGGCCTCGACGTGCAGGCTGAGCCACTGGAGACGAAGCGTCGGCTGGCGTACCTCCCCGAGCAGGTCGCCCTCTATCCGTCGCTCTCGGGCGCCGAGAACCTGAAGTACTTCGCCGCGCTCGCCGGGCACAACCTCACCGAGGCGGACCTCGCGGGCTTCCTCGACCGGGCCGGGCTTCAGCGCGAGGCGCACGGTCGCCACGCCGGGACCTACTCGAAGGGCATGCGCCAGAAGGTCGGCATCGCGCTCGCGCTCGCGAAGGGCGCGAAGGCCCTCCTCCTCGACGAGCCCACGAGCGGCCTGGATCCGTCCGCCTCGGTGGAGTTCTCGGGCCTCGTTCGCCGACTCGCCGAGGCGGGCGCAGCTGTGCTCATGGCGACGCACGACCTCTTCCGCGTCAAGGACACCGCCAGCCGTGTCGGCGTGCTGGTGGACGGTCGGCTCCGCGAGGAGGTCTCCCATGACGCCCTGCCCACGACTGACCTCGAAGCGCTCTACCTCGGCCACGTGCGCGAGGCGGAGACCCCTGTTCCTGCCTGAGTTCATGGCCAGCCCGATCCGATTGATACGGCGTTACTCGTTTGGTGCGACGCCCCTGCCTGTCATCCCGAACGGAGGTCGCCCCGCGACCGGAGCCGAGGGATCTACGGTCAGGATGCCTGCGCGCTTCACTCGACCCTGCAGACGCGAGCGGCCAGATCCCTTGGCTCGCTGGCGCTCGCTCGGGATGACACCCTCATGGCTACCGCGTACCGCTGTAGCCCTCTTCTGGCTGATCTCCCTGGCGGCCCCCGCGTGGGGGCGGTCCTCCAACCCTGTGGAGATCCCCCGCCTGACGAGCCCCGTTTCTCTCGACGGACGCATCGACGAGCCGGCGTGGGAGGCCGTCGCGCCTCTCCCACTGGTGATGTACAAGCCGACCTATCGCGGCGAGATGAGCGAGGCCACCGAGATCCGGGTGGCGTACGACGACACGCACCTTTACGTCGCGGGGCACCTCTACCACTCGGACCCCTCGAACCTCCGCGCGAACTCGTACTACCGGGACCGCTGGAGCGGGGACGAAACCTTCGCCATCATCCTCGACACGTTCAACGACGACGAGAACGCGCTCTGGTTCTACACGACGCCCCTTGGCACCCGCTTCGACGTGGCCATCGCGAACGACGCAGAGAGCGGCCCAGGATGGTTCAACGACTCCTGGAACACGTTCTGGGACGTCGAGACCACGCGCGACGAGACGGGCTGGTTTGCCGAGATGCGCATTCCGTTCACGAGCCTCGGCTTTGAGGATGAGGACGGGGTTGTGGAGATGGGGATGATCGCCTACCGCTGGATGGCGCACAACAATCATCGCTACATCTACCCAGACATTCCGCCGAACTGGGACCGCGGACACGCCAAGCCGTCCGTTGCACAAGACATCGTCCTTCGCGACGTCCAGCGACGACGCCCGGTCTACGTCGCGCCCTATGGACTCGCTGGCGCGAACCGCTCGACGCCGGATGCTGCCACTTCCACCACGGACCCCACCACCGAGGTGGGCCTTGATGTCAAGTACCCCCTCACGAGCAACCTGACGGTCGACCTCACAGTCAACACGGATTTTGCACAAGTTGAGGCCGACGACCAGCAGATCAACCTGACGCGCTTCTCGCTCTTCTTCCCGGAGAAGCGCCCGTTCTTCCAGGAGCGAGCAGGCACCTTCGACTTCGACACTGGCGCAGGAGGCAGCCGCCTCTTCAACAGCCGCCAGATTGGCCTGGTGGACGGGCAGCCCGTCCGCATCTTTGGCGGTGGGAGGCTGGTGGGCCGCGTCGGCGATTGGGACGTGGGGGCGCTCAACCTCCAGACCGGAGCGTCCGACACGACGCCCTCTGAGAACATCGGGGTGGCCCGGGTGCGGCGGCGGGTGCTCAACGCGCAGTCCACCGTGGGAGGCATGGCGACGACGCGCGTTGGGACCGATGGCGCGGCGGATGTGACCGTCGGCGTCGATGGTATCGTCAATGTCTCGGGGGATGCATTCCTCACGGTGAAGGTGGCGCAGACGATCAACGAGAGCGGAGCGGAGGCACCGAGGTGGGATCCGCTGGAGAGCGGCCGTGCGATGGTGCGGTGGGAGCAACGCAACATCCAGGGGTTGAGCTACACCCTGGAGGCAGTCCGCTCCGGTGCGGACTATGATCCCCGCCTCGGGTTTGTGCGACGGAGGGGCATCACGTACCTCAGCCCGGACGTCAACTATCAGTGGTTCCGAGGCGGGGACTCCCGGTTCCTGCGGCATTGGGCGGGTGTCTGGTCCAACGTCTACGCTCGCAACGAGGACGGCCGCCTCGAGTCGGTGTCGGTGTACCCGTTCTACTACGTCGAGTGGAAGAACGGGGCCACCGCCGTGGTCGCGAGCCAGCACCGCTACGAGGACGTGCTGACGTCCTTCGCGCTGGCCGGCGAGGTGATCGTGCCCGCAGGGAGCTACGACTTCCACGAGGCCCGCACGGAGCTCACGCCGCCGGACGCGTGGTTCATCCGGCCCCAGGCTCGCCTCTACAGCGGCACCTTCTACGACGGCTGGAAGACGACGGCCGGGATCAACCTGACCTGGAACGTCTCCCGCCATCTCGAGCTCAGGCCGGAGTACGAGCTCAACGTGCTGCGCTTCGGCGTGCGAGACCAGGCCGTGACGACGCATCTCGCGCGTGTGCGCGTGCAGGGCGCGCTCGACGCCCATCTCTCGGCAGCGGCGCTGGTCCAGTACAACAGCGTCCTGTCAGCGCTCAACGTCAACGCCCGGGTCCGTTACAACGTCCGCGAGGGGCACGACCTGTGGCTGGTCTACGACGAGGGGCTGAACACCGATCGCGTCCGCCTCGGTGAGACCCAATTGCCGCTCTCGTCTGGGCGCGCGGTACTGCTCAAGTACACCCACACCTTCCTCTGGTAGAGACCCATGACCGGTACCATCGCACGCAAAGAAGCCGCCGAGACGCTCCGCGACGGGCGCTTCCGGTGGGCCGCCGCCGCCGTCCTCGTCCTCCTCGCGGGCGCGCTCGTCTCGGGGTGGATCCACACCGACCGTCTCGCCGATCAACACGCCGAGGCGGCCCGTGCCGACCGCGACGTGTGGACCGGGCAGGAGGAGAAGAACCCCCACTCGGCCGCTCACTTCGGGAACTACGCCTTCAAGCCCGTCACGCCGCTTCTGGCCGTGGATCGCGGCGTGACGGCGTACACGGGCGTCGCTCTGTTCATGGAAGGCCACGCGATCCAGGACGCCCGCTATCGGCCCGCCGAGGACGCGTCCGCCTCGGCCCGCCTCGGGGAGTTGACGGCAGCGGCCGTGCTCCAATGGCTCGTGCCGCTCCTCGTCGTCCTGCTCACGTTCGGGGCCTTCGCGGGGGAGCGAGAGCGCGGAACACTCCGGACATTGCTTAGCCAGGGGGTGTCGAGACGTGCGCTCGCGGGAGGCAAGGCCCTCGGGGCTGCGGCCCCCCTCGCGCTGATCCTGATCCCGGCCGCGATCCTCGGCGCGGTCGCGATGGCGCTGTTCGCGCCGCCGGAGGCCGCCGCGTGGAGCGCCCCGCGCGTCGGACTCCTCGCGCTGGTCTACCTGGCCTACTTCGCCGTCTTCGTCGGGGTGTCACTTCTCGTGAGCGCGCTGGCCCGGTCGCCTCGGTCGGCGCTGCTGATTCTGCTCGGCTTCTGGTTCGCCAACGGGTTCATCGCGCCCCGGCTGGCGGCGGATGTGGCCGAGAGGGTTCATCCGGGTCTGACCACGGAGGCGTTCGCCGAGGGAGAAGCGGCCGTCGGGGAGTTGTCGTGGCCGGATCTGCTGGACCGGGTGACCGAGGAGCTGTTGGCCGAGGAGGGCGTCTCGACAGTGGACTCCCTCTCGGTCAACATCATGGCGGTGCGCCTGTATGAGGGCGAGAAGATCGAGACGGCGGGGTACCGCGACCTGTTCGACCGGCTCGCGGACGGCTTCGAGAGGCAGGGCCGGGTCGCGCAGGTGGGTGCCGTCGTCGCGCCGCTGCTGGCCGTCGCGCCGCTCTCGACCGCCCTGACCGGGACGGACTACCGCCACCACCGCCACTTCGCCGATGCCGCCGAGGTCTACCGCTACACCTATGTGCAGGCGCTGAACCAGGACTTGATCGACAACGCCGCACCAGGAGGCACGTGGGACCGCGAGTACGTGGTCGGCGAGGACTTCTGGGGCACCATCCCGGCCTTCGAGTACGAGGCACCAGGGGCCCGGTGGGCACTCGGCGGCCACGGTCTCGCCCTCGGCTTCCTCAGCCTCTGGCTCGTCGGGTTGGCCCTTGCCGTTCCCGCGGCTGTCGCCCGGAT
>JBCCPW010000312.1:0-4982 GCA_039024735.1 Bacteroidota bacterium | reverse complement strand
GTCGGCTTCGAGGCGGGTCCCGGCCTCGAGACGGATCGCCTCGGTGAGAGGGCGGGCGTAGTCGAGGTCGAAGGCGATGGAGCGGCTGGCGTTGTCCGTCTCGGTCCGTTCGCGCTCGGGCAGAATCTGCACGGGCGTGAAGGTGGAGAAGAGGTCCTCGCCGCTGTTGTCGGAGGCCCGAAGGCGCACCTCGGCCACGAGGGTGTGGTCCCCGAGGCTGGCGCTGCGGCCACCACCACCGCCGCGTCCGCCTCGGCCCCCGCCGCCGCCTCGTCCGCCACGGGCCCCACGCTCGCGCTGCCCCGCCTCGGTGCCGCGCTGACCGCGCTGGCCGTCCGCGTCCCAGCGGAGACCGAGGCGGAGACCGCCGTTGAGGCCCGAGGACGACTCGTCCGACGTGCGCGTGTACGCGGCCTCGTCGTTCGGCGTGAACTCGATGGTCTCGTCTCCCGAGGCGCCTCGGAGGCCGCCGTTGACGTTGGCGGTGAACGTGGTCGTGCGCGAGAGCGCGGTCTCGGCGTTGAGGGCGAGCAGCGCGCTGGAGCGGGCCGACTCGTCGATCTCGTCTTGCTGGAGCGAGGACTCGGCGTCGAGGAAGCGGTTGATGCGGAAGCGGTCGCCGGTGCTCTCCCGGATGCCACGCCGGACGCCCGCCGTGGCGGTCAGGTCCCACGCACCCTGCCCGAAGGTCACGAGCGCCGTCGCGTTCGCGCCGGTCTGCGTGTCGCCTCCGGCGGTGAACGCGCCACCCAGCCCCAACTCGGTGTTCTCCTTCAGCACGACGTTCACGATGCCGCCGATGCCATCGGGCTCGTACTTCGCGCTCGGGTTCGGCAGCACCTCGATCCGCTCAATCGCGCCCGCCGGGAGGCTCTGGAGATACGCCCCGATGAACTCGCGCCCGACCGGCGCAGGCCGCCCGTCGATCAGCACCGCGACGTTGCTGACGCCTCGGAGACTGATGCTGCCATCCACATCCACGTCCACGCTCGGGATGGTCTCCAGCACGTCGGTCACGGCGCCGCCCTGCGCGATGGGATCGTCCGCGACGTTGTAGATGATCCGGTCGATGTCCACCTCGATGGTGGACCGCTCGGTGTCCACGGTGACCACATCCAGGAGACCGTCGCCGGGAGTCAGCGCGAAGGCGCCGAGGTCGATCTCCGCAGCCGCGACCGACACCTCCGGCACGGACTGGGATTCGTACCCGACGAAGCTGACCTCGATGCGGTACATCCCGAAGGGCACGCCCTGGACGCGGAAGAGCCCATCGGGATCGGTGATGGCGCCGGTCACGAGCGACGAATCCTGCCAGACGGCCACCGTCGCACCGACGAGCGCGGCACCCGAGTCGGTGTCTTCCACGGAGCCGGTGAGGGTCGCAGCTGCGGGAGTGCCCGCCTCGGTGGGGCGCTGGGCCTGGGCGGCCGAGGTCAGGAGCAGGAGGCAGAGTAGAAATCGATGCATAGGAGGAGCGGCGAAGCCGAGGGGGTAGAATAGGCCCCGCCCCACACGGACAGCCGCGAGGGGCGGGGGATGGGTCACCCCCGGGGTCCGCGAGCGCCGCGGGCGCCGTTCTGTCCGCGGGCGCCCCGAGGCGGAGTGAGGGCGCGATGGACGAGGAGGATGGCCTCCTGATCCGGGGTCAGGATCTCGGCCATCTCGGCGAGGATATCGGCCCGGTCGCCTCGGCTCTCGGAGCGCAGGGCGGCGATGGCCTCTTGCTGAGCATCGGTGAGACCGAGGGCTTCATCACGAGCAGAGGGGCCTCGGTCGGCGCGGCGCTCCCGCCGATCCTCGGTGCGCTCCTTTCGGCGGTCGGCCCGCTCATCCATCCGGGCGCGGAGGGCGTCGAGTTGGGCGTCGGTCAGGGTGGGCGCGAGGCGGGCGGCGAGGGCCCAGGACGCTTGCTGACGGCCCCGGCGGGCGCGCTGCTGGGCATCGCGGGAAGCGCGGGCCTCGGTCATCGTCTCGCGGACGATGGCGACCTGGGCGTCGGTGAGGTCGAGGCGGTCGGCGAGCCTCTGGAGGCGCTGCTCGCCCCGCTCGGAGCGGTCGGCAGGCTGGGCGCTGACGGCGAGTGGGAACGCGAGGGCGGCGAGGACCGCCAGTCGGAGGAGGAAGGTCATGGCATCAGGGGATGGTGGTTCGGGGGTCAGGAGCGGCACGCGTTGGTACCGGAGCGTGTCGCTCGGGTCTAGAATCGGTCGAAACGGGCGGTTTGATTCGCCCCTCGGCACGAGATGCACGCTGTGCGACACGAACGGCACGAGCACCACCGCGAGGCCTGTCGGCGGGCCGGAGAAGCCGTCACGGAATGGTCACGGGATGCGCCCGCCTCGGTGCGTCCACCACCGAGGCGGACGATCCGACGGCCATCCGGCCTGTGCAGTGGTCGCCCAGTCGGAGACGCACCGAGGCGGACGCGGACGGGTCGCGATCTTCCCGCGATGCTTCGCTCTCCATTCTGCTCCCGGCTCCTCGCCGCACGGCTTGCCATGCTGGCCGTGACCCTCGCGACCTCCGCTCAGGCGCAACCCGTGGAGATCGCCGGAGGCGCCCTCGTGCCCGTGAGTGGTCGCCTCGGTCCCGGCTGGTCCGCCCAGCCCGGTCTCGCGGGACAGATCCTGTTTCCGGCCTACGGCGGTGAGACGCGCCTGTCCCTGGATCTCGCCTCGCACGAGACCACCGAGGCGGACCTGCCCGCGTTCACCGCTCTCGTCGCGACGCTCGGGTGGGGGCCCACGGTGACGCTCGGCCCGGCCCGCCTCGGTGTGGGCGCGGAGGTGGGCGCCGGTCGCTACGCCTTCGACGACGCCGGGCGCTTCGGGGACAACGCCTCCTCCGAGAGCGAGGTGGTGGCGGGGGCGTACCTCCGCGCGAGCGCCCCCGTCGCCGGACGCGTCCACGTGTGGACCGAGGCGGGGGCGCGACGCACGTTCTTCTCCACCATCGCGACGACCACGAGCGTCAGCGCGGGGCTCTCCGTCCGACTCTGACGCGCCTTCACGCCCTTCAGACCCCTCGCTGCACCGAGGCGGCGTAGCATGGTGGTCCGCCTCGGTGTGTCCGCACGCGAGCCGAGGCGGAGACCGACCGCCCCCCTTCCACGAGGAGGCGGGACCTCGTAGGAATCATCGCGCCGGGCGTCTCCCCCGTCCACGCCTTCCGCGCTCCCACTTCCGCCCTCGCGATGCCCCTCGTCGCCATCGTCGGACGCCCCAACGTGGGCAAGTCCACGCTCTTCAACCGACTCACGGAGGAGCGCCGCGCCATCGTGCACGACGCCCCCGGCGTGACCCGCGACCGCCTCTTCGGCGAGGTGGAGTGGTGCGGGCGCACGTTCGACCTCGTGGACACGGGCGGGCTCGTGCCGCGCTCCGCTGAGCGCTTCGAGGCCGCCATCCGCGAGCAGGTCCTGCTCACGCTGGACGAGGCCGACGTCATCCTGTTCGTCGTGGACGTGGAGACGGGCATGACCACCCTGGACCAAGAGGTCGCCGAGGTGCTCCGCCGGGCCGACCAGCCCGTTCTGGTGGTGGGCAACAAGGCCGACAACGACGCGCGTCGCCTGGAGGCGGCCGATCTCTGGGGCCTCGGCATCGGGGAGGTGTTTCCCGTCAGCGCGATCAACGGCAGTGGCTCCGGCAATCTGCTGGATGCGGTCCTGGAGGCTCTCCCCGAGGATGCCCCCGAGGCGGAGGAGGACGAGGCGCCGCGCATCGCGTTCATCGGGCGGCCCAACGCCGGGAAGTCCTCCCTCGCGAACCTCCTGCTCGGCCGCACGCGCAGCATCGTCACCGAGGTGGCCGGGACCACCCGCGACGCCGTGGACGCGCGCCTGACGTACAAGGACCGCGAGGTGGTCCTCGTGGACACGGCCGGGCTGCGCAAGAAGGCCCGCGTGAAGGAGAACGTCGAGTTCTACTCGCTCCTCCGCACCGAGCGCGCCATCCAGTCCTGCGACGTGGCCGTGGTCCTCATCGACGCCGAGCGCGGATTCGAGGCGCAGGACGCGAAGGTCCTCCGCGAAGCGGCCGACATGAAGAAGGGCCTCGTGGTGGTCGTCAACAAGTGGGACCTCGTGGAGAAGGAGACCAACACCGCCCGCGATCTGGAGCGTGCCGCGAAGGAGAAGGTCGCCACCATCGACTACGTCCCGTTCGTCTTCGCGAGCGCCCTCACCGGCCAGCGCGCCGAGAAGGTCCTGGACGTGGCGCTGGCGGTGTTCGAGGAGCGATCCAAGCGGATCCCCACGGCCGAGTTAAACGAGGTGGTCCAGGCGGCCGTGCGGCAGCAGTACCCGTCCTCGTGGCGTGGCAACTACGTCCAGATCAAGTTCGCGACGCAGGTTCGGGACTCGCCGCCGGTGATCGCGTTCTTCTGCAACCACCCGCAGGGCATCAAGGAGAGCTACCGGCGCTACCTGGAGAACAAGCTCCGCGAGGCGTTCGGCTTCGTGGGCGTGCCGCTGACTCTGAGCTTCAAGAAGAAGTAGGTCGCGAGGTCCCCCGCCTCGGTGGGCCGCTCTTCCCCTGCTCGCGCACCGAGGCGGGAGACGCCGGTTGGCCCTGGGAGACGCGGGCTGTCCCGAGTACCTTCCGCCCAGACCGCTTCCCGACCGATCCGAATGCAAGTCCTCGACGTTCCCAAGGCCCTCCCCGGCGCGCACGCCGTCCACGAGATCCTCGACCGGCACATCCTCGCCGACGGCTACCGGATGGTCCTCGACATGGACCGAAGCCACGGCATCCACCTCCGCGACGCCGTCACGGGCCGGGACTACGTGGACCTGTTCACCTTCTACGCCTCCAACCCGCTCGGGATGAACCATCCCGGTCTGGCGGGCGGTAGCACCGAGGCGCAGGCGTTCCGCGCACGGCTCATGGACGCGGCGATCAACAAGGTCGCCAACTCGGACATCTACACGCCGCACTTCGCGCGCTTCATCGAGACGTTCAGCCGCGTCGGCATCCCGGAGG